>JAKEHD010000251.1 GCA_022615215.1 Blastocatellia bacterium | reverse complement strand
ATGTCGTCAGCACCTTCTTCTTGTTCACCTTCTCGCCGTCTCTCACCTCTCGGCGCATCGATCCCACCTCTATGCAATCTACCGGACAGGCCAGCGCGCAGAGGTCGCAGGCTATGCATAGAGTCTCTGCGGTTTCGGGGTCGAGGTTGAGCCGTGGCGCTCCGCGAAATCTTTCCGAAACGCGAGCGGGTTCGAGTGGGTACTGCTCTGTGTAGATGGCTTGATTCGGGTCACCGCCGTCGCGGGCTTCGTAGAGAGCGCGGAGGTTATAGCTGAAGGTGAGCGCGAGGCCCTTGAAGAGATCGTAAAAGAGCAGGCGCTTTATGAGCATACCCAGAGTCCGGTTTTTTTCAGGTGCTGTAACTGTCGGCATAATTCTCCTACTTTGAAAGATTCCGAGCCTCCGCCGCTCAGGGCGTCCCGTCCGCCTCCTGGGCTGAGGCGCTCTTCTCCAGACGTTCGCGGCGGAGTTGCATCTGGAGTTGGCGCTGTTCTTGCAGATTGAAGTCGCGCGACCGGCGGTTGATCGTCGCAAGCAAAACCCACATGATCGGAATAGATATTATGAAACCTGTGACGACGAAATAGAGTTTGCCCGCTGTGGTCGGCACCAACCGTCCGTCTATCTGGCCCGGCGCGGCCTGCATAAACCCGAAGAGTCCGCCTGCGGATTCGGGTAGCGCCAGCACATACCAGACGCCGGTCAGCACGATATTAGCAAGCCCGGCCGGTATCATCCACTTCCAGCCGAGTTCCATCAACTGATCGTAGCGATAGCGCGGCCAGGTCCAGCGGAACCACATATACGCATAGATCAAAGCGAAGACCTTTGCGGCAAAGACCACTATGCTCACAAGCACGAAGATCGTGCGGTCTTGAATGAGGCTCAGGCCCGGAAACGACCAGCCGCCTAAAAAGAGCGTGACCGCAACCGACGCCGTCACTATCATGGCCGCATACTCGGCCATAAAAAATAGCGCCCATCGGAAGCCCGAATACTCCGTATGATAGCCCGCGACGAGTTCCGATTCGGCTTCGGGCAGATCGAAAGGCGCGCGATTGGTCTCCCCCAGCGCGCTGATCATATAGAGCAGAAAGCCTGCGGGCTGGAAAAACGCATACCATATCCCGTCCGACTGCTGGGCCTCGACTATGCCTGACATCGAAAGCGTGCGCGCGAACATCAACGCGCCGATTATCGAAAGTCCCATCGCTATTTCGTAGCTCACCATCTGGGCCGACGAACGCAATGCGCCGAGAAGCGAATACTTCGAATTCGAAGACCATCCCGCAAGCACTAGCCCGAGGACGCTGACCGAAGAGACCGCCAGTACGAAGAGCAGTCCTATGTTGACGTTCGCTATGGTCGCCCACGCCGCGCCCCACGGGATGACGGACAGAACGACGAGCGCCGCGACAACGGATATTATAGGGGCGATGACGAAGACCGTTTTATCGGCCTTCAGCGGGATGATGTCTTCTTTCAAGAGCAGCTTCAGCCCGTCGGCCGCCGGTTGCAGTAGTCCCCACGGGCCTACTCGCATGGGACCGAGCCGCGCCTGCATGAAGGCCGAAACCTTGCGCTCAAGATAGACCAGATACGCGACCAGCGTAAGGATCACGAACAGCACGATCACTATCTGAATGAGAGGCCACACGACGTATTCGGCCCAGAACACATTGGGCTGCCTTTCGCCCGTGAGCGATCTCACCCAATCGGGCGTGACCAGCAAAAGCTTGGTTAAAATGGCTGACATAAGTTTCAACTCGAAATGATGAATGATGAACGCTGAACGATGAATATTCATCATTCATCGTTCAGCGTTCATCGTTCAGATTTACCTGTCAACTTCGCCCAGCACGATGTCTATCGTGCCGATGAGCGCGACCACATCCGCCACCAGATGGCCTATTGCCATGCGTTTGAGCGATTGCAGATTTATGTATGCGGGCGGCCTTATGCGCATGCGATAAGGCTTGTTCGAGCCGTCGCTCACGAGATAAACGCCCAGTTCGCCCTTGGGCGCTTCTATCGGAAAATAGACCTCGCCCGCAGGCGGTTTTATAACCTTCGGCACTTTGGCCATCACAGGGCCTTCGGGCAATCCGTCGAGCGCCTGTTCTATGATGAGCGCCGATTGCTTCATCTCTTCCATGCGCACGAGGTAACGGTCATAAGTGTCGCCGTTTTCGCCTATCGGCACCTCGAATTCGAATTCCTCATAAGAGGAATAGGGCTGCGCTTTTCGCACATCGTAGCGGACGCCCGACCCGCGCAGCACAGGTCCGGTAAGGCTCAGGTTTATGGCCTCTTCGGACGAGAGCACGCCTATTCCAACCGTGCGACTGAGCCATATTCGATTGGCGTTCAGAAGCACTTCATACTCTTCTATGCGGTCGGGAAGTATATCGAGGAAGTCGCGGACGCGCTCTTCGAATTCGGGATATATATCCCACCAAAGCCCGCCTATGCGAAAGGCGTGGGCCGTGAGGCGCGCGCCTATGAAGTCCTCGAATATCTTGAGTATCTCTTCGCGCTCGCGGAAGCAGTAGAGCAGCACCGTCACAGCGCCTATGTCTATCGCGTGGGTGCCGAGCCAGAGCAGATGCGAGGCTATGCGTTGAAGCTCGGTGAGGATCACGCGCAGGTACTGAGCGCGCCGGGGCACCTCCACCTGTAAAAGCTTTTCGACCCCTCCGACATAACATAGGTCGCCCGACACTGCGGCGACATAATCGAGCCGGTCCCAGTAGGGAGTTATCATTGCGTATGTGTCGTGCTCGGCGATCTTTTCGACGCCCCTGTGCAGATAGCCTATATCGCAATCGAGGTCTGTGACGGTTTCGCCGTCAAGCTTCAACAAAACCCTCAGCACTCCGTGTGTCGAAGGGTGCTGCGGTCCCATGTTGAGCACCATCTCTTCGGCGTCGAACAGCGTCTCCCGGCTCTTCACTGAATTTTGCTCTTGCATTATGAACCTCAGTGATGCGTGATGCGTGATGTGTGATTTTCGGGTCGATGATTTTTAATAAGCCAATCACGAATCTCAGCATCACATTCAACTCAATAGCCTTCGACAGGCTGATTGCAAATTTCACGCATCACGCATCACTCTATCTTCTTTCCGCGTACTTCACATCTATCAAGCTCGTGTCGTAGTCGACTTCGCGGTAGTCGAGGTGTTTATCGGTCCACTCGTTATCCTGGTATCCGATAGGGTACTCTTTGCGCAGCGGATGGCCCGGCCAGTCTTGGGGCAGCAGTACCCGCCGCAGGTCGGGATGTCCCTCGAACCTCATGCCGAACATATCGTAGACTTCGCGCTCCATCCAATCAGCGCCCGCCCATATAGAAGTGACGCTCGCGCACGCTTCGCCATCAGCAATGGCAGTCTTGATGCGAAGGCGGCGGTTCTTCGACACCGAATAGAGATTCACAACTATGTCGAACTCCTGCCCTTTGCGGTCGGGCCAGTGGAGCGCCGTCAAATCCGAGCACATGTCGAAGGGATATTCTTCGTCGTCGCGCAGAAATCGGCACAGGTCCACATAAGCGTCTTTCTTTACGACAAGGATCTGTTGGCCGTGCGTGGCGACCGCTTCGGTTATCGCGCCTGTAAATCTCTCTTTGATTCGATCTATGAACGGGTCATCTGTGATTTCGACAGTTACCACCGGTCCCTTCTTCGCGGGAGGAGGCTTTGCAGGTCTGTCGCCGGGCGGGGCAGCCGCGCGCGGAGGCGGCGGTTTTCGAGCGTCGGGCGCACGCGGAGGCGCGGGTTTTGCGGCATCCTTTGCGGGCGCATCGGGCTTTTCTTCGGATGTCGCTTCAGCAGCCGCAGCAGGTTTATCTTCTGCGGGCGGCGGTGCGGCTGCTTCCTCAACAGGCGCATCGTCCGTGGGCGAACCGTGCTCGGCGGATGCCGAGATAATCTGGCCCTGCTCCTCTGCTCCCCTCTCGCGCGGCTCCCCTGCTCCCCTGCTCCCCTGCTCCCCTGCTCCCTTGCTTTCCTCGCTCGGTTTATCTCCGCTCTGATCTTCCGGGGTGTCTTTGATTTCGTCTGGCATTATATATAACCCGAAACGCTGCGCGCAGAATGGTTCTCATCGCGCGCTGAATCTCGCATAAATTTTGACTGCTCTTAGAGAAAGACTGCTGTTGCCGGTCGCAATGCTTTTAGCATAGGGGTCAAAGCGTTGTCAATCTGAGCGCCAACGTATAAGAGACAGGCCATCGCGCGATGACCTCGCTATCATCGGAACCTGCTGCAAAACAGGCCGTCGCTCTAAGGCCCGTCATAAGCCTTTCGAACTCGTTGCCGAAGCGAACGGCGCGCGCAGCGCTCAAAGGCATCTACTCGAATAGGCTTGAAGAACGACCTCTATGTTCTCCGAGGCGGCCGGCCCATAAGGCTGACGATCAGTTTTTCCTCAGACCGGCTTTGACCGTAGCGGTTTTGTCGGCTTTCACCTCTATGCTTTTTTGAAAGGACTTGTAGCCCCGCAGTTCGAGATGAACTGTGTATTTGCCGGGCGCAACATCGTTGATTATGGTCGGCGTCGAGCCTCGCGGCTGAGGCGTTCCTGCGCCGCCTTCGTCTTCGGAAATGAGCAGTACCGTAGCGCCTTCCGGGCGCGATGAGACCTGGATTTTTCCGAGGCCCGTCTTCTCTCTGGGTTGAGCCGGGCTGCCCGCCGATCGAGATGGGTCCGGCCCGCCCGTCTTCTGCGCCGGAGCATTGGAGTTGTTGGCGTTCGCCTGGTCGCCCGTCGCCGGGTCCGTAACACACCCATTGAATATCATGATCGTCAACGCAAAAAGGGCTGAAAGTAAAAAGCGATTTTTTTTAGTCATAAGATTCCTCTTCAAGAAGCTTGCCTTGAAATTCAATATTATACTGCGCGCGGGATGAAATGAAAGTTTTGAGCCAAGATACCATCGGCTTCCGCCCGCTGCGAGATTCAGTTTTCGCCTAACATTTGTCCGTTGTCGGTTGTGAGCGAGCAGAGAAACAAAGCCGATCGAGCGCGAAGTGTTGAGTGGTGATGCGGTTATGTATTACTATGTTCGTTGCCAGGCTTTATTATCCGGGAGCACAATAGATGTTGAATGTAAGGGTCTACTCAGGGTTGTTCGTTCTTTTTGTGGCCATCCTTATAGCAGTGAGCCTCAGGGGCGATGCCGCCGTGCAATCGGGCAAAGACAAGCCCGCGAAACAACAGGCCAACGAGGGTGATTCTCTGGTCAGGTTGTCCGCGCCTGCCGGCACGGATGCCGATGTTGAATCAACGGCATCTGTTTTTAGTTCGGCATCGCTTCAAAACCTTCGGCTTCAAACAGACCTCAACTGGTTTTTCGGGGGCAAATCACAGCGCGGCTGGGAGCTTTACGTTCCGTTGATTTCGAGCCTGATAGGCACGGATGCGGATGTTCGAAGCGGGCGCTTTGCGCTTGCTTTGTCGAGATGGCAACAGGCCAATCAGCTTGAGCCGGACGGAATACTCGACGATGCCACGCTGTATCGAATTATAGAGACCTTCCAATCGCGCCGCATAAAAGAGCGCGTCCCTCCGCCTGAAGACCATCTGCTCACCGCGCCTGCTTCGGATTTTTATCACCCTTCGCGACCCGAAGAGCTTCGCAAGGTCGAGCGTCAAACCTACCTGGCTTATAAGCGGATGGTCAGGGCCGCAATCGAAGACCCTTCGCTCGGACTCTCTGTGACGGCGGATGGCGATCTCGCCTTGACGGAAAAGTATCTCAAGATAATTTCAGCGTACCGTTCGCGCGAGTATCAGGCCGAGTTGCGCAAGAAATCTCCCGGAAGCGGCCGCGCGGGCCTCGCTTTCAACAGTCCGCACTTCACAGGCCGCGCGCTCGACATATATGTAGGCGGCACGCCTGTCAGCACCGCATATTTCAACCGCGCCATTCAGGTTCAGATGCCTGCCTATCGCTGGCTGGTGAAGAACGCTGCGCGCTTCGGGTTCCGCCCATACTTCTACGAACCCTGGCACTGGGAATACACCCCGAATGTCAGCCATCAGTCCTCAGCCCTCAGCCATCAGTAGTCAGTCGGCTGTCTTCGGTCTGATAGCCGATAGCTGAAGGCTGATAGCTGACGGCTGATAGCTGGGGGCCGACGGCTGTCAGTGTATCGTGTCGGATGAGGTGTCGGCAGAGTCAGGGAAATCCGATGACTGCCTGTCTGATATGATCGTACGCGGGCTGTGGTTTCGTTCCGATCCGTCCAGAATGTGGCGCACCTTCTGGATGAGGGCGTCCGGGGAGAAAGGTTTCTGAAGGAAATTCATCTTCTCCTGAGATACGCCGTGGTGGACCATTTCATCCTCGGTGTAACCGGAGACGTAAAGCACTCTGGTCTCGGGGCGCAACTCAGCCAGCCGCTCGGCCAGTTCGCGCCCGCCCATCTGCGGCATCACCACATCGGTTATCATCAGGTCTATAGTCCTGCTCGTGCGCCTGCACAGCTCCAGGGCTTCTATGCCGTTTGCCGCTTCGAGCACGTGATACCCTTTCATTCTCAGTATGTCATGTAAGAGGTTTCGAACTATCTCTTCGTCTTCCACAAGCAGGATGGTCTCCGAGACAGGATAGACCTCGGCGAGAGCCTCCGCCTGTTCGATAATCTCGCCCGCGTCGGCAACTCTGGGGAGGAAAATCTTGAAGGTTGCGCCCCGTCCGGGTTCGCTTTCAACGACTATATCGCCGCCGCTCTGATGTACGATTCCGTAGACAGTCGATAGTCCGAGTCCCGTCCCTTTGCCTTTCTCCTTAGTGGTGAAGAAAGGCTCGAAGATGAGTGATTGGGTCTCGCGGTCCATGCCGCAGCCGGTGTCTGTGACGGCGAGCATCACGTAAGGTCCGGACTGGAGATTTATGTGCCCGTCTGTGTGGGGCGCGTCCAGGGTGATGTTTGCGGTCTCTATGGAGATACGGCCGCCGCCCGACATTGCGTCGCGCGCATTGACCGCGAGATTCATTATCACTTGTTCTATCTGGCCTGGGTCGGCCTTTATACGACCGAGATTCGGGTCTGGATAGGTCACAAGGTTTATATCTTCACCTATGAGACGGCCGAGCATCTTTTCCATGTCGGCCACTACGAGGTTGAGATTGATGACTTTCGGTTGGAGCACCTGTTTGCGGCTGAAGGCGAGCAATTGGCGCGTGAGCGAGGCGGCGCGGTCGCTGGCCTTTTTAATCTCCTCAACGTGCTTGCACAGGGGATCGCGTTCATCGAGGCTTGCAATCAATATCTCGCTGTAGCCCAGGATGGCGGTCAACAGATTGTTGAAATCGTGGGCCACTCCGCCCGCAAGCCTTCCAACCGCCTCCATCTTCTGCGATTGGCGGAGTTGCTCTTCGACCTGTTCGGTCCTCTTATTGGCGCTTTCGACCTTCCGGAAGTAAGTTCTGTAGAAGAGGAACACGAGCATTATGAATCCGACCGGAACCAGAAAAGTGTAGTACCCGAACCGCTCGACCAGAAGCCAGACCGCCAGGGCCGACACACCGCTTGCGGCGTAACTGAGCGACATCCAGAGACAGTTGTCTCTCCAGAATTTCCAGAAAGGCTCCCGGTTCGAAAACGACACGTAGGCCGTGACGAGCAGTGTCGCAATTACGAGGTAGGTGGCCGTGAACAACCCCAACGCTGCAACCATTTCGCCAACCGGCATCCGGCCGGGGTTCACCCCGAATAGCGGGAATGCCGCCTGAGTGGCAAAACTGGCGCCGGCCATAGAGACCGCGAACATGGCTATGTTGTAAGAGAACTTGAGAAGGTTATTGGTCAGCTTTAAAGAAGTGATAGAGCCTTCGGCCACTGCCGCAAGTATCGCCGCGTTCGGCCCGAAAAGCGCCGCACAGGCAAAGGTCACCATATCGCCGAGCGCGAGTCTGGCCTTCATTCCCGGTATATAGACTGTGCTGGTCATCGGCCCTACGAATATCGCAAGGGCCACCATCGCAAGCCATGCGTATTCAGCAGAGAGGGCCTGCTCGGCCGCCGCCCGTGCCACTGCTACCACTCCGGCCGAAATTACCAGCGTGCTCAATACGGTCAATCTGAACGATGAGTGTCTGGCGGATTTCAATCTATTAGCACCTTATATATTTTCAATCGCTCTCCCGACCAAAGGTTGATCGGAGCGGCGATGAAAGACTTATCGCCGCCCCTCGGACTTAACAACCTCACCATGCGGAATTATCCGCAACCGGAGGCATGGATAATGTAGTATCACCCTCGACCAGCGCCGATTCACTCAATGCGGCAAGCGCCGTTGGCGACATCCACGTTTGCAAGATGCTATCGGACAGTATTATTCCGTCCGACAGGATTATCCCATCCGACAGTATTATCCCGTCCGACAGGATTATCCCTTCCAAAATCAGCGTTCCGTCCGACAGTATTATGCCGTCCGACAGTATTATGCCGTCCGACAGAATTATCCCATCAGCAAGCACTATGCCATCTGACAGGATTATCCCATCCGACAGGATTATTCCGGTGCCGTAGATGCCATGATAATTGTTTATCAGGTTGACACCGGAGATAGAGGTCCATTTTTGGATGAGACTGCCTCCCCAATTGAAAGAGACGCCTCCTATTGTAGAGTCATGTTGTGGAGCCGGTCCCGTGAGAAGCGGGTCGCCCACCGCCAGCCCCGACAGATCCTGGCGGATGAGAGCGGCGAGCCGCACCGCGCCTTCCACGTTCATCGCTCCGGCTCCCTGTTCGAGAGTGTTAAACCCGGTGAGCGGCTGCGCCGTGTACTCAAGTGCAGCCTTGACCAGATTCGGAGTCAACGCAGGATTCCTTTGCAGTATCAAGGCTGCCGCCCCAGCTACAGCGGGCGTGGCCATTGACGTGCCGCTCAGGTACATCACCGCGTGTGTGGGATCAGAACTCGTGCTTGCATCAAGTTCCGGATGCGCAGTCACGAGATAATTATCGGGCGATTCTGCCGCAATCAGCCTGTTGCCCGGCGCTACCAGATCCGGTTTGACGAGGTTGTCATAGTGCCTGACTCCCTCGGCATCCGTGTAAAACCCTCTCGTGGGTCCGCGAGAACTATAGGTTGTCACCCCGTCATCCGAGCGGTCATCGGTCCCGAACGTATTGACGGCCCCTACGGTCATTGCGGACGGCTCTATGCCGGGCGAATGGATCGCGCCATATATTTTGGTTCCCTCGTTGTCTTTGCCCATATTCCCCGCCGCCACACAAACGACTATCCCTGCATCGAAAGCCTGCCTGACTGCCTGGCAGAGAGGATCGTTTATATAAGAGTCGACGGCAGTGGTTCCGAGGCTCAGATTGAGAACCTTGATGTTGTAGAGGTTTTTGTTCGTTATGCACCAGTCTACGCCCGCGATGGCATTCGAGACTGATCCCTGACCTTGTGAGTCAAGTACGCGAACGTTGATTATACTTGCCGCAGGGGCTACACCCGTGTAAGCGCCCTCAGCAAGGTGAGCGCTTCCGGCTGCCGTAGCGGCAACGTGTGTGCCATGGCCGAAGGGATCGTCGGTTCTCCCTTCTCCGGTAAGATCAACATTTGCCACCACTCTGTCGGCCAAAAAGGCGTGATGGCCGGAATCGATGCCTGAGTCGATTACGGCTATTCCTACACCTGACCCGTCGAGCGTTCCCGTAGAAGGCGTCCCATAGCCTCGGGCCTGGTCTGCGCCCGTAGTGGTTTCGAGATGGCCTGACGCACGAGTAGTTCTGTCGTAGGATATGTAAACGACATCGGGGTTAGAGACCATAGCAGCGAACTCCCTGGCGGGTAAATCCACCGCTATAGCGTTGATGTTGCTGAAAGCTCTATTAACCTTTCCTGTTGCATTGCCGACGGCTGACAGGAGGTTCATTTTCGCTCCCGCACGCATCTGGATTATGGCCCGTATTCGCGTGCCTTTGGCACCATCGATCCGATCCAGCAAATCTGCTGAAATCTTCGAAGGCCGGGCGGACGATTGGGCCTGAACGCCCGTTTCTGGTAGCCACCCAATTGCAGTAACTGCAACAAAGGCGAAGACCAGGAGGGCTGTTGTTAACAGACGTACTTTGGTGCTCTTCATAATTCTCCTTTTTTCCACTCAAAAATAGGATCCCGCTATGAGCGGGAGGCAGGGTTCGCTTCACAGCTCATTTTGTAATTAGCTGATTCTTTCACCCTCGGGACGCGTTCTCTTTTTACCTGCTTCTTATGCGCAGAATCCGCGCATGCTAAATTTTCAATCAACAGGCGTGCCAAAAAGTAGCCCTGCTTTCTCTTCGCTGTTGCAATACGTATCCCTATTAAACAGAAATGGGTACCGCAGTTGAACCTTTTAATTTGCTTAGTGCTTTAAAAGACACATTTGGCTTCCCGGAAGCCGGACGAAAGCAAGGCAATTATTTTTAAAAAATCGTAAACAGGGCGTCGTTTTTTAAATCAAGGTGATCGGCTGCGAGAGAACTTTCTTTCTATCGGGACTGCAAACCTGCTCGCCGACTGAGGAGATGTACCAATTTTCCGCTGTTTTGAGGAGGACAGAATGCCCCGAAACGCTACATCGAGTATCAAGCGATATAGACTTGAAAGGCAAACGTAGAAGAGTATCAGTAAGCAAGGATCGACGCTCGCTCGATATGTCTGCGCGCAAGGGGAAGATGATTTAAGCGAAGCGTACAGGCTCGCACGTGCGAACCGCCCTGTAGCATGCATCTACGAGCTCGACCGAGCGGTAGCCGTCCGTAGCCGTGACTGCGGCGGAAGCACCCGAAAGAATCGCGTCGACAAACGCCCTGTCCTCTTGCGTGTATCCCCACTTCTCTTCCTTCGAAAGCTTGTGCATGGAATGGGTGATGCTTCGTCCATCAAGTCCCTCGCTGCAAGTGATGCTCTCCATCTCTCGCGTAACTATCGTCCGGTGATGGCAGAAGACCTCCACGCGCTCGAATGGGAACATCCATCCTGCATCGGCCGATGACGCAAGTGTCGCATGAAAGCCGCTCTCGAAGGTGAGCAAGACCGAGAAATCGTCCGTCTCCGGGTACTCGTGCGAAGTCCCTATGGCGTCGAGTCGTATCACCTCGCCGAACAGGAACCTCACCATGTCGAACATGTGAATCGTCGTCTCGTAGAGAAACCCGCCCGTGACTTGAGGGTCTCGAACCCATTCGGGTTCGATCAATTCGCCGCGATTCATCTTGATGTGTGCCGAGTGAGGCGCGCTCCCTTCGGAGATCATGCGCTTGAGCGTTTGATATACGGGAGCGAACCTGCGGTTATGGCCGACCTGAAAGACCGTTTCGCTCGGCCTTGCCGCGTCGAGCACCGCTCGCGCATCATCGAGAGCCGTAGCCATCGGCTTTTCGCAAAACACATGCTTGCCCTTTGCGATGGCGGCGAGCGCAAGCTCCGTGTGCTTCGTATTCGGTGTGGCGATGTAGACCGCGTCCACGCTGTCGATCAACCTGTCCGCGCTGTCGAAGACGGTTGCGCCTGACGAGCGGGCGAGCTTCGCGGCACGCTCGGCGATTACGTCGTACACTCCCGCAATGGCGACCCGGTCATCGAGCACAAGCACAGAAGCGTGCAGCCCGCCTATGTAACCCGCTCCGATTATCCCTATCTTCAGCTTGTCCATTCACACCCGCCTGATATGTTCTTGTTCCTTGATTTGTGTTTTAACAGATTTCAGCGGCTCGGACAATGGCCGCAAAAGCCTCCTACAATCTTTTGCCATCAGCGATCTCTGTGCGCTAATATACCCGGTCGCATGGGAAGTAAAAAGTAAAAAGTAAAAAGGCAAATGTGATTCGGTACTTTTCACTTTTGCCTTATTTATGATGAAGGAGCTTTGCGTGAACGAGCGAGCCGCAAGGGCGGAGATGGCCGACTCTGTAAATATAGCCGTGATCGGATGTGGTCATTGGGGCAAGAACCTTGTAAGGAATTTCGCCAGCCTGCATGCCCTACGTTGGATATGCGATGCGGATGAGGGATTGTTGCGGGCACAATCCGAGCTTTATCCCGATGCTCGCCTGACCTCGAAGTTCGAAGACGTGCTGGCGGATGAGGAAGTTCGAGCAATAGTCATAGCCACTCCGGCCGCTTCGCATTACGCTATGGCAGGCGCGGCCATCTCCAGAGGCAAAGACGTGTTCGTCGAAAAGCCTCTCGCGCTCAAATACAGGGAAGGAAAAGAGCTTGTAGAGCGAGCCGAGCGAGCGGGCGTGGTCTTGATGGTGGGCCATATACTCGAATACCATCCTGCGGTTGTGTTGCTCAAAGACCTCGTGCGGCAGGGAGAGTTGGGCCGCGTGCGCTATATATATTCCAACCGGCTGAACCTGGGCAAGGTGCGCCAGGAGGAGAACATTCTCTGGAGCTTTGCGCCGCACGATATTTCGGTCATATCGAGTTTGGTCGGAGCGGAGCCTGCGGAGGTCAGCGCTTCGGGCGGCAGTTATCTGCAATCGGGAATCCTGGATGTAACAGTGACTAACCTGTTGTTCGAAGAAGGCATAAGGGCGCACATCTTCGTCAGTTGGCTGCACCCTTACAAAGAGCAGAAGCTCGTCGTGATAGGCGAGCGCAAGATGGCTGTCTTCGACGATACGGCTCGCGAGGGCAAGCTGAAACTCTACGACAAGGGAATCGAATGGCGAGCCGGATTGCCCGTCCCGCGCCAGACGGCTGAGACGACCCTCTTTTTTGAAGAGACCGAACCGCTCAACCTCGAATGCCTTCACTTTCTCAGTTGCGTTCGAGAGCGTAAGCGTCCGCTCACGGACGGCGAGAACGCCCTCAGAGTGCTCAAGGTACTCGAAGCCAGCCAGTTGTCTCTTGAGAGAGGACAGGCTCCCGTGAAGCTTGCCGAAATCGAAAATGGGGTTGCAGGATGAATGACTCTGAGGAAAAAACACTCCCTCACGGTCGTGTTACCGATTTTTTTGCGCACGAGTCAAGCTTCATAGACGATGGCGCGCAGGTTGGCCCTGGCACGAAGATATGGCATTTCTGTCACATCTCCAAAGGCGCACACATAGGCGAGCGGTGCGTGCTCGGGCAGAACGTATTCGTAGCAGATGATGTAGTGATAGGCAATAACGTCCGTGTTCAAAACAACGTCTCCCTCTACACGGGTGTAGTCCTTGAGGACGACGTATTTTGCGGCCCTTCCTGCGTCTTCACAAACGTCATAAATCCCCGATCACAGATAGCGCGCCGCCATCTCTACGAACGCACCCTCGTGCGAAGGGGCGCTACGATCGGGGCCAACTCGACTATAGTTTGCGGGGCGACAATCGGACGTTATGCATTCATCGGCGCGGGCGCGGTGGTGCGAGGCGATGTGCCCGACTACGCGCTCATGCTCGGCGTGCCGGCCGCGCGCAAGGGCTGGATGAGCAGACACGGGCATCGCCTGAAAGAACCTGACGCTGATGGAATAATGATTTGCCCTGAGAGCGGCTGGCGTTATAAAGAGACCGCGCCGGAAGTGCTGCGCTGCCTCGATTGGCCTGAAGACGATCCCCTGCCGCAACAGAGAGCCGGAGCATCGGAACTCGATGGAGCAATTGCAAAAATCGATTGATGAATTCTCTCACTTCAGCAAATCTGGATTGCGAGGTTTGAGCGCATCGCCTGTCAATCCCAGTATCTTTTTGGCGGCAAGCCTACGAGGAGGTTCATAGCTCAGTTGCAGGTGATACTGTTGCTATTCCAGTATGGGTTATTTATAACCGAACCGGGAACTGCCCCCGAAGTTGAGGTAGTTGTACCTCCGCCAGACAACTGACCACAACCGGCGCGACGGAATAGAAACACTCCTCCGATACCGTGTCAAAAATCCAGTCCGATCCCTCGAAATCTGCAAATATGTCTGCCGTTCCCGGCCCTATAAAGTCGACCTCTCCTCCCAAAACGGTTGCTACCGACGTGTCGCTGCTCGACCATGCAGCATCCAGCGTCACATCGAACGGCCCGAACTCCTCATCATCACACAGCCGACGCTCGGTCGCCATCAAATGCGCCGTGAAACTCTCGCCAGGTATCCCTTCAATGTCACAGAGGAGGAAGAAGACCAACTCTGTTATCGGCGGACAGCAGGGTGTCGGACAACTGAGGCTCGTAGAGATCGCCGCCACAGGGCTGAAGGTCTCCATCCTGCCTATCAAAGGCTGTGGCCCTCTCTGACTCCATGTAGCCTGCCCGCTGGTTACTTCCTTCGGAATGAGTCTGCCTGTGCTGTCCTTGATCTCTTCGTCCCGGAGTCGGCGAATGTCTATCGCCACCTCTT
>JAKEHD010000250.1 GCA_022615215.1 Blastocatellia bacterium | reverse complement strand
CAAAGCGCCGCCAGAAGAAAGAAAGCTTTGAAGAAAGAAATGGGCGGCGCACTCCAAATATGATTCCTCTCTGGAAAAACTTTCATTTTGCTCCGCGCGCAGTATACATCTATTTCCGCCTGCGATCTTACGAAATCAAGCGCCTCACGCCCGCCGCGATCTCTTCAGGTTTGTCTTCGTGTTTGAACCGGTGTCTCACCTTGCCTTCGCGGTCTATCACGTACATGTCTGTCGTGTGGTTGACGTGATAGCCGAGAGCGGAGTCTGTTTTCTCTATCTCGTACCTGGCTCCGTACTGATTGACCACAACATCTATTTCCCGTTTCTCGCCCGTCAGGCCCACCGCGCCCGCAAGGAAATACTCCATGTATTGTTTCAGCGCCTGGGGAGTATCACGCGCGGGATCGACGCTCACGAAGACCGTGAGCACATCTTTCTTTTGCTCGCCGAGCCGTTTGTAAACGCCATTGATTTTGGCGAGCGTCACCGGGCACGCCTCTGTGCAGGTCGTATAGCCAAAAAAGAGCAGGACTACTTTTCCTCTATGGTCGCTCAATCGAAACCTCTCGCCGTTGTGATCGGTCAGGGTGAAATCTCCGCCGATGTTTCGTTCCTTGAGTTTCAAATTGCCGCCGATAGGTTCCTGAGCGTATACAGGCGGGGCGAGCAAAACCAGAACAGTGACTGTAACGGCGACCCATCTCAAGAGAGCCGATAATCTGTAAATCATGACGGTTCCCCCCGAAATTACATGGACACTTTATCGCGCCGCCTGACAGGCACCGCTATTGTCTTTTCGGCGGAGTTTGCGAACTTCAGCGTCAGGGATACCTGGTCTCCGTCCCGGATGTCGGAGTTCAGGTCGATCAGCATTATGTGCAACTCGCCGGTCATCTCAGTTCTTCCGTTTGCGGGAACTGTGATGCGATCCATCTTTCGCATCCGCATCATGCGGTCTTGCATCTCGATCTTGTGAAGCTCGACCACACCGGCAATATCCGTTCTTGCCGACACGAGGACGGCTTCCGACGCGGCATGGTTTTCTATGACCAGGTAAGCGGCGGTTATCCTGCGCGATGGAGGGGGCTCCTGTATCCATGCGTCTTTTATCACGATCTTGTCGGGCGCGATCGAATCTATATTTGTCTCAGACTTTGAGGCGCTCGGAGACGGAGCATCTCCACTGCGGGCGATTTTCACTGTTACAGTGAAATCGTTGCTTTGCCCGGCAGAGGGCCGGACGCTTGCCGCTCCGTCCCACACGCCGCCTTTTTCATCTGTAAATCGCCAGGCGCTCTTCGAGTCACCGGACGGGGAATTCTGTCTGGTCCAATCGCTCTCGGTTGCGAGTTTTTCGTTTATGAGCCTGAGCACATCTGCCGGAGATGTCTCGCCCTTCACCTGCCATTCGATCTCCCAATCGTTTTTCGTGCCTTCTGTGTTCAAGACTCTGAGACTGGCACCGTCGGGCACTTCGAATCGGAGGTTGGTGGAGAAGATTTTTCTGAGGTGTCTATCGGCCAGGTTAGCGCGGGCGTAATCGGACTCAGGCTGCCAGTTGTATTCCATGTTGAGGGCGACCATCTGCGCGCGGGCCTTGCCCATCATTTTTGAGACGACATAAAGCGAGCCGTCGATCCCCGATGAAATGCCTGCCGTCGTTATGATCTTTCCGTTATCGACGAAACGTTTGTCAGAGATCACATCGGTCTTGGGCGCGAACGCCGCAAACCCATCTATCAGATTGTAGAAAGTCGTCGCCGAAAGACCGTCGAGAAGGCCGGTCTTCGCCAGTATGAAGGCTCCGTTGCAGACCGAAAGCACGTGCTCCGTGTCTTTCGAGTTCTCCTCGATCCACTTTATGACCTTCGGATCGTTCTGCGTGCGGATGACGCCGCCGCCGGGTATGACGATCACATCGGGTTTTGGACAATTGTCGAGCGTGTAGTTGGGAATCACCTTCATGCCCATCGAAGTGGTTATCATATCGGACGAAACCGCGACCGCATAGACTTCGAAGCCTGCCTGACCGAAGACTTCGTAAGGGCCAGTGTAATCTATTATCTGAACGCCGTTGAAGATCAAAATGGCGGCTTTCTTCCTCACCACAGGCGGCCTTCGAGCGGCAGGTCTTGCAATCTGGCTGCCTTTCTTCACCAGTTGCATGCCGCAAACAGGGCAGTAGCCTGCCTTGTCGTAAACCTCCTCGTCTTTGCCGCAACCGCATGGAGGGCACACGTATTCTTCTCTCTGAGAAGTTTGACCCGTCGCTCTTGCCGCCTGCTGACCGGCCCGTTCAACAGAGGTTGTTTTCTTTTCGAGACCTTCATAAGCCAGCGTTCCCGTTTGCGAGAGTCCGGGCATCAGACCGATCGAGATGCTCGCGGCGATGATCAAAAAAATCGTGCTCTTCATTCTTCGCATAGTTGTTTTCTCCTTAATACAATCCTTCGCAGTCGTTCGTTCAGCGATCTATTGGCTGAAACATTCACTCTGCCACGAGTTTACGCGCTCCTTTTTTCAGGGGATACAGGTTTGCAGGAGGCTGTGAAAATTTGCAGGGAAAGGAAGATTCTTGCAGCCGACGGCATCGATTCGCGCGGCTCGCAGAGGTTGCATGGCGCAGGCGAAGAAAGAAATCTTTAGAAGAAAGAAATCTTTATGCGCTCCCAGGCCAGACATCTCTCTTTGTCAACCTACTTTGCAACAGCCCTGGACCAGGTATGCGTCAGGGGTAGGGTATCGGCTTGTCTCAGGCAGATGGTCGGATCAGCGCCTAAGCTTTCCTACTGGCCCCCGGCCCCTGACCCCTGACCTCTGATGTGGCGATATGACGCGAGCATCTTCATGTAATTGGCCCGCTCGAAGGCCGCTGGCTCCGCCGCATGCTTCTGGCTAAGGCTGCCTATCATCTGGCCGAGGGATTCGTATTCGCGCTCTTCGAGCCACTCTCGCATCTCAGTCAGTATATCGGCTATTCGATGAACTCCGTTCTGCAACAACTCGGAGGCCATCATCGCCACCTTCGCGCCCGCCATTAAAGCCTTGAGCGCGTCTTCTGAGGTGTGTATGCCGCTCGTTATGGCGAAATCGACGGGCACCCGCCCGTAAAGTATCGCCACCCATCTGAGCGGCAATCGCAATTCATCCGAATCGCTCAATACCAGATGCGGCACGACTTCGAGGGTCTCCAAATCGATATCGGGCTGATAAAACCTGTTGAAGCACACGAGCGCGTCCGCGCCCGCCTCCGCAAGTTTTCGCGCCATGTAGGCCGTCGAACTGAAGTACGGACTGAGCTTCATCGCCACAGGGATAGATACCGTGCGCCTTACATCGCGCAGTATCTCGATGTAGAGGCTCTCGACCTCTGCGCTCGGCAGGTAAAGGTCCGTAGGCGTGTAGTAGACGTTCAATTCAATCGCGTCGGCCCCCGCCTCTTCGATGAGCGAGGCATAGTCTATCCAGCCGCCCGCAGATACTCCGTTCAGACTGCATAAGATGGGAATGTCGACCGTCGCTTTGGCCGACTGCAAAAGGTCGAGGTAATCGTCCGGGCCTATTCGGTAGCCTTGCATCTCCGGGAAGTAACTGAGCGACTCGGCGAAACTGTCTACGCCGTAGCTGAGATAGTAATCCAGATAGTAGCTGTCGAGCGTTATCTGCTCTTCGAAGAGCGAATACATAACGACGGCCGCTGCGCCCGCGTCCTCAAGCCGACGAATGCTGTCTACTGTGTGAGACAGCGGCGACGACGAAGGCACTATGGGGTTGCCGAGTTTCAAGCCCATATATTCCGTGCTCATATCCATAACTCATTCCTCCCTTCGACCCGAATCGATAAACCCCGAATCAGGGCTTCATCTCGGCCATCTGTTTGTAGCGGCGCAATCGTTCCTGCACAGCCTGTTGAGCGCGACCGAGCAAAACTTCGGCTGCCGCCGGGTCGCTCTGCTGAAGTATGCGATAGCGGCCCTCGCTGTATATGTAATCCTTCAAGGGAATCTTCGCCTCGCCCGAATCGAGTTGAAAGGGGTTCCTGCCTTCTCGGGCCCGCGCCGGGTCGTAGCGATAGAGCGGCCAGTAACCCGAATCGACCGCGAGCTTCTGTTGATGCATCCCCTTCGACATATCTATGCCGTGCGCTATGCACTGGCTGTAGGCGATTATCAGCGAAGGCCCTTTGTGCGCAGTCGCTTCTATAATAGCCTTGAGCGTGTGAGTGTCGTTCGCACCCATAGCCACCTGCGCCACGTAAACATCGCCGTATCGCATGGCCGTCAGCCCCAGGTCTTTTTTCGCAGTGGGTTTTCCGCCCGCCGCAAATTTCGCTACTGCCCCAAGCGGCGTGGCTTTGGATGCCTGCCCGCCTGTGTTCGAATAAACTTCAGTGTCGAGGACCAGAATGTTTACGTTCATTCCGCTGGCCAGTACATGGTCCAGCCCGCCATAGCCTATGTCATAAGCCCAGCCGTCGCCGCCGATTATCCATACGCTTTTCTCTACGAGCGCATCGCACAGGGTTGCAAGGTCGCGGGCTTCGGCTTCCGTTTCGCCGTCGAGTTTTTCTCTGAGGGCCGCCACTCGTTTGCGCTGTTCCTCGATGCCCTCTGAGGTCGTTTGATCGGCATTCAACAAACCTTCGGCAAGCTCTTCGCCTATCACAGGGGCGAGGCGCTCGACCAGTTGTCTTGCGTAAGACCTCTGATGATCCAGCGCAAGGCGCATCCCCATGCCGAATTCGGCATTGTCTTCAAAGAGCGAGTTGCTCCACGCAGGGCCTCGTCCGTCGCGATTGACGGTGTAAGGCGTCGTGGGGAGATTTCCGCCGTATATGCTCGAACACCCGGTCGAGTTTGCGATTATCGCGCGGTCTCCGAAGAGTTGAGTGACAAGCCTTATGTAAGGCGTCTCTCCGCATCCGGCGCACGCGCCCGAAAACTCGAACAGCGGCTGAAGCAGTTGCGCGTTCTTGATCGTGTTGTGATTGAGTCCGTTCATTTCGTCGGGCAGGCTGAGGAAGAAATCCCATAAAGATTCCTTTCTTGCGTTCGCCCGCTCGCGCTCGCGTATGGGTCGCTGCGGTTGCATGTTGAGCGCCTTGCGCGACACCTGACTCTTGTCTTTCGCAGGACAAACCTCCACGCACAGACGGCATCCCGTGCAATCTTCGACCGCCACCTGAATCGTGTAGAGCTTGTCGGAGAGTTCGCGCCATTTCGCGGGGCTGTGTTTGAAACATTCGGGCGCACCCGCGAGCGCGCTCTCATCGAAGACCTTCGCGCGTATGGTCGAGTGCGGGCACACAAGGACGCATTTGCCGCATTGTATGCAGAGATATTCCTCCCACACAGGCACCTCCTGAGCGATGTTGCGCTTCTCCCATTGAGCGGTGGCGGTAGGATATGTGCCGTCCGCGGGAAAGGCGCTAACGGGCAGAGCGTCGCCTCTTCCGGCGATGATCTCTGCGGTGACACGCTTGACGAAATCAGGCGCATGGTCAGGCACCACGCTCGGAAGCTCACGCTCGCTCGTCACACGACCGGGCACCGCCACTTCGTGAAGATGAGCGAGCGCCGAGTCGACTGCCGCAAAGTTCTGCTTTACGACCGTATAACCGCGCTTGCCGTAGGTTTTCTCTACGGACTCCTTGATTCGAGCCATAGCCTCTTCGCGCGGCAGCACGCCGCTTATGGCAAAAAAGCATGTCTGCATTATCGTGTTTATGCGTGTACCCATCCGGGCTTCTTTCGCAACGGAGTAAGCGTCTATCACGAAGAGCTTGAGTTTTTTGGCGATGATCTCTTTTTGAACCGACGCGGGCAGGTGGTCCCAGACCTTATCGGGCGGATACGGGCAGTTGAGCAGAAAGGTCGCGCCCTCTTCGGCCGTCGCAAGCACGTCGTACCGTTCGAGGAAATCGAACTGATGCACGGCAACGAAGCTCGCGCGCTGAATCAAATATGCGCTCTTGATCGGGCGCGGCCCGAATCTCAGATGAGAGACCGTCACCGCCCCCGCTTTCTTTGAATCGTAGACGAAGTAGCCCTGCGCGAAGTTGGGCGTCTGCTCGCCTATGATCTTTATGGAGTTCTTGTTTGCGCTGACCGTCCCATCCGAACCGAGACCCCAGAAGACGGCCCGCACCTGCATATCGGGTTCCGTGTTGAAATCAGCGTCGTAAGAGAGGCTCGTGTGCGTGAGGTCGTCGACTATGCCTACGCAGAAATGGTTCTTCGGGCGTTCGACTTTCATTTCGTCGAACACCGATTTGACCATGGCGGGGGTGAACTCTTTCGAGGCAAGTCCGTAACGCCCGCCGTAGACCTGCGGCATACTCTCGAAAGGCGATGTGCCGTTCATCACGCTTTCGCTTATAGCCGTTATGACATCCTGATAGAGAGGCTCGCCCGCGCCGCCCGGCTCTTTCGTGCGGTCAAGCACGGCTATGCGGCGAACGGTCGCGGGCAGCGATGCAAGCAGATGCTCTATGGAAAACGGGCGATAGAGCCTGACTTTCACAAGCCCGACCCGCTCGCCTCGCGCCGTAAGCGACCGCACGGCTTCTTCGGCAGTCTCGCAGCCTGACCCCATCATCACTATCACGCTCTCTGCATCCTCAGCGCCGAGGTAATCGAAGAGGCGATACCGTCGGCCCGTGAGCGCGGCGAATCGGTCCATCGTCTCCTGAACGATGGCGGGCGTTTCCAGATAGTAAGGGTTCACGCGCTCGCGCGATTGGAAGAAGACATCGGGGTTTTGCGCGGTCCCTCGAATGACGGGGCGGTCGGGCGAGAGCGCGCGCTCGCGGTGCGCGCGGACGAGACTCTGATCGATCATCGCGCGTATATCTTCTTCGGTGAGTTTTTCGATCTTCTGAACTTCGTGCGAGGTGCGAAACCCGTCGAAGACGTGAAGGAAAGGGATGCGGGACTTGAGCGTTGCGACCTGGGCTATCAGGGCGAAATCCATCGCCTCCTGCACGGAGTTTGAAAAGAGCATGGCCCAGCCCGTGGAGCGTGCGGTCATTACGTCGCTATGGTCGCCGAATATAGAAAGCGCGTGAGTGGCGATGGAGCGCGCCGCTATATGAAAGACCGTACACGTGAGTTCGCCCGCGATCTTGAACATGTTCGGGAGCATCAAAAGCAAGCCCTGGCTCGCGGTGAAAGTGGTCGTGAGCGCGCCCCCCTGAAGCGTGCCATGCACAGCGCCTGCGGCCCCGCCTTCCGATTGCATTTCGCGCACGAGCGGAATCGCGCCCCACAGGTTCTTTTCACCTGCGGCGGCCCACGCATCGGCGAGTTCTCCCATCGGAGAAGATGGCGTTATGGGATAGATGGCTATGGCTTCATTGGTTTTATAAGCGACATAAGCTGCGGCCTCGTTTCCATCTATCGTAACCTGCTGTCGGTCCTTCATCGTGTCACCTCGTTATTCAGCGCGGATATTACAAAGGCGCTCACCTTTCAGAGAGTCACCCGTTGCGCGCAAAACCAATTTGTCCCAATTTGGATTCCGGGGCTATGATAGGAGTCACGGCGGGCAGTGACCGCTGTCACAGATTTTGTTTAAGTCTTTGAAAGATAGGAACTAAGACTGGCGCGGCAGGAAGGCGATTCTGAGGGGCCATTAAATATTGTCACACGTCTCGCACCGCAGGCGGCGCACGTTCACGGTTTATCGAGAGTCATCCGTTTGTAATCTTCGCGCCGCGCAACACATGCTACTCGTTATCGGTGGTTCTCGATTGCCAGTCCTTCATCAAGGCAGCGCAAACGTCTTTGACGGCGTTGCCGAGGCTGCGCGTCGAACCGCTCTTGATGACATCTCCGTCCTCATTGTATAGAACGAATTTGTTGTCTCTGCGAATATGACTTTTGCCGCCCTCGTGTTCGAGCAGGACGACGTAATCCGCCTTTTTTTCATCTTTGGTAATGGTGCAGTTCGAGCATCTTTTGTTGAAGGTCTTTGTTATTTCGGCCGTTTGCGGCCTGTCGCCGCCTATCACATTGCCCCTGTATGCGCGTATCGTGAAAGACCGACTCTCGGTAATGAATACTCGCGGGTTGCTCTTCTCCTGAGCGGCGAGGCAGCCACTCATCAAGACAATCACAAGTCCGGCTTTAACGATTCTCATAGACCTCTCCTTTTCAGAAGCGGAAGTTGATGCCTGCTCTCAATTCCAGATTGGAACTGTTGTTGCCTCTGATCTCTATTCCTCCGATCAGGGGGAATTCTATTCTGCGATCCCGGCCCACGATGAAGGTGTTTCCGAGATCGAACCTCAAACCTATGCTGCGAGACGGATAAAGCTCGACAACTCCTCCTATATCGAGCGCGAAACTTGTCTGGCTGCCAAAGCAGCTATCAGGAATCGCGAAGCCTCCCGGTCCTATCGATAGCAGGCACCCGGAGCCGCCTTTAAACGCCCTGCCGAAACGCATGACTCCCGGACGGAACTTTCCGAACAGGCCCGCTTTCTCGGAACGAAGTCCCGCTTTCACTCCGGCAACTGCCTCGACCTTGCGACCGCTGTCAAAAAAGATCGCGGTCGGGAGAATGCCTGCTCCGCTGTCTCGATCTTTCGGGAAGAAGGTGAGAGCGCCTTCCAGGGCCAGCCAATCATTCAGATTGTAAACCAGGAGGCCGCCGACCCCCACTTCATTAACTCTTGTATCAACGCCGTCGATCAAAGGAACAGGCAATTCAAAACTCTGTAACCTGAGCAGGCTGAACTGTGCGCCTACTTCCACTCTGGGAGTCTCCGACTGAGCCTGCGATTCAACACCGAGGCAGAAAAGAAGCAGCACGACGGCTGCCCCCGCTAACAGTAGATTCTTTTGCATAATATCTTTTCACCGTCCAAACGCTATGGCGGACGAAAACATCAGGCGGAATAAGACTACAGATGCGCTCTCTTATTGCGCGCCTGCGCCGCCGGTCGAGTCTATTCATCCAGCACTGTGATTAACGCGCTTGAAAGAGAGCCGTATCTCGATTCAAAGTCTATTTCAGAAAAGCCATCGCTGTGGCGGGCAATGTGACACTTCTTTGATTGTCACATCATCTCTGATGAGAGTCTCACAGTTGTAGAATCGGTCAGGCAATCGAATGGTAATCTGTATCTTCATTGCGCCAAGGGCAAGATTTAGGTAGAAATACTCCTATGCCCAAGGGCAAGGGACAACAGAAAGAGATATTAAAGATCGTTGAGACGAGCACATTGCTTGCCGGCGACGGGCAGGAGGTGCAAAACAATCTGTGGGAGAGCGGGGTCTATCTCGGCGCGGACGGCTTCGTCTATCACATCTTCGCCCAGCCCCGGCGCGGCGGCATAAGGGTACACGTATCGGGCAAACGCGCGGTAGGCGATTATCTGAGATGGGTCGACGGTCTCTTTCGAGCGGGAGAGTTGCCTTCCGAATCCTCCGGCATGCATTACAGGGCGGCCCGCAAGCTCAGGGAATTGCTTTAGCAAAGAAACAGAATGCAGAGATTCCCTGAGACGCGGTGATGCAGAGACGCGGGGACGCGGAGACTGACCGCCGACCGCTGACCGCTGACCACTGCCGAAATTACAATTGTGGAGATGTGCTTTCTGTCGTAGTATCGATCTGACGAGCGGATGCCCCACCTCATCCGCTGCGAAATCGGCCGGAGAAAGAAAGGTCCGGCGAGTTATCAAATCATGACTTCTCTGGCGTCACTCTCTTTATCGAAAATGGTCGACATCCACAGCCATATACTCTACGGGGTGGATGACGGAGCGCGCAGCCTCGGCGAGTCGCTTGAGATGTGTCGCCTCTCAGCCGAAGACGGTATAAGCGTGATCGTTGCAACTCCCCACGCGCACGATAATGTCCATAAGACACACGACCCCGTCTTCCTGCAACGAAGGGTGGATGAATTGAATGAGAAGCTCGGCGGCCGGCCGAGGGTCGAGCTCGGATGCGAGCTTCGCTTCAATCACGATCTGGTCAATCAGGTCTGCAAAAACAAGAGCGCCCCGACCCTTGCAGGCGACTGTTACGTTCTGGTCGAGTTTCCTCATTCGGTCGTGCCTCTCGGAAGCGAGCGCGCGCTCTTCGAATTGATGAGCAACGACATAAGACCCATCATAGCGCACCCGGAGCGTAATCAGATGCTTATGGCCGAGCCTGAGCGATTCTATGCGCTCGTCGAGATGGGCATTCTCGGGCAGGCCGATACAGGTTCTTTCACAGGACAGTTCGGCAAGAAGGTGCAGCAGGCGGCCCGTTGTCTGCTCGATCACGGTCTCCTGCACATCGTCGCCAGCGATTGTCATAACACTCGCAACCGATTGCCCGGCATGTCTGCGGCGGTCGCGGTCATAGGTGAACTCGTAGGCGATGAGTACGCCATCGCCATGGCTGAAGACAACCCGGCGGCAGTGGTAAAGGGAAAGCCCATACCGACACAGCCCTCGCCGGTTTTGCCCAGGAAGCGAAGCAGATGGTTCTTTTTCAACAGGGGCTAGATCTCTTTTTAAGCCAGGTTACGTTCTTCGAGGGCCGAACTTCGACGGCGCGACAGTCGTAACGCTTTCAGTAAAAAGCGGACTAACCGCAAAACCATTACGAGGTATTGAATGTACTGTCCGAGATGCAGCCAGCAACAATCTTCCGACACCGTGCGTTTCTGTTCGCGTTGCGGATTACCTCTTATCGTCGTGAAAGAATTACTCGATAACGATGGCGTCCTCCCGGCGTCGGGCACGCCTGCACGTGGGCGCAATCTTTCGCCGCGCGAGAAGGGGACGCGCCTCGGAGCCAAGATCATGTTTTTCAGCGCAGCCCTGCTGATTCCCTTTTTCGGTCTGAGTATAGCCGCAGAAGAGCCAGCGCCTCTGATAGTTCCATTCACACTCTTCTTCATAGGTCTCTTGCGCCTGCTCTACGCCCGCATGTTCGACGAATACGTGCCGCCGAAATATCAGGCGCAACCTTACCTGATAGAACCGCCGCCTAAAGTCGCCGCCCTGCCTGCCGAGCAGGATGTCATATTCAAATCCCCCCTATCGAGAGGCGCGGACACGGGAGATATAGTCGAGCCTGGCCGCTCATCACCTCCGAGCGTAACCGAACACACGACGAAACTCTTCGAGGATCAGAAGCAGGGATGAAGATATGCAGGGGAGCGGCGGAGCAGGGGTGCGGGGGTGATCGGGTTCTGGCTTCACTTCCTCTATAGCTCCCCTGCTCCTCTGCTCCCCTGCTCCCCTGCTTTCTTTCTCCCCTGCACCCCTGCTTAATCCCCGTCCGCCACTACCTGATTTGTGAATTCGATGAGGCGCTCAAGCGCCAAGCGCGCTTTGCCGCTATCGATTGATTCGGATGCCAGGGCTATCCCCTGTTCGAAGTTATCGGCTTTACCGCTTGCGACGAATGCGGCGGCGGCGTTCAAAAGTACTATGTCGCGGCGAGGGCCGCCCTTCCCTTCGAGCACATCGAGTATTATGCGAGCGTTCTCCGCTGCGTCGCCGCCCTGAATGTCGGAGAGTGAAGACCGGGCAAGCCCGAAATCCTCCGGCTTGATCGTGTAGGTTGCAAGCCGTCCGTCTTTCAATTCGGTTATCCTGCTCTCGCCCGTTATGCTGATTTCGTCAAGCCCGTCGTGGCCGTGAACTATGAAGGCGCGCTCGCTGCCAAGCGCAAGCAGAACCTCGGCCAGCAACTCGGTCAGTTGCGGCGCGTATACGCCTATGACCTGAACGCTTGCGTCGGCAGGATTCGTGAGCGGGCCGAGCATATTGAATATAGTCCTTATGCCCATCTGTTTGCGCGCCGTCGCTACATACTTCATCGCCCCGTGCAGAAGCGGCGCATGCAGAAAGCCTATTCCCACTTCATCTATCGAGCGGGCTATCGTGGAGGGAGGAATCTCTACGCGGACACCGAGGGCTTCCATAGCGTCGGCGCTGCCGCATCGGGAGGACACCGAGCGGTTTCCGTGTTTTGCCACGCGGACGCCTCCGCCCGCAACGACGAAGGCCGAGGCGGTCGAGATATTGAAGCTGCCCGATGAGTCTCCCCCCGTGCCGCAGGTGTCGAGGAGCGCTTCGCGCGCGCTCTCTCCGCTATGATCGGCTGTCACACAAAGCGGACGCACAGGCAGGACTTTTCTGCGCATCACCCTTGCGAAGCCCGTCAACTCGTCGGCGGTTTCGCCTTTCATCCTGAGCGCGGTCAGCAGAGAGGCCACCTGCGCATCGGTGCATTGCCCCGTCATTATCTGTTCCAGGACGGCCTCGGCTTCCGCCGCCGAAAGCGACGCGCGCTCGATGACTTTCTTTATGGCTTCTGTAATGGTCATAGGCGGATCAGCTATCAGCCGTCAGCTATCAGCTATCAGCTATCAGAGCGGAAAGCTGAAACCACTGAGGGCTGAGGGCTGAATTCATGATGAATGCTATATTCGCACGGTGTTTTGAGCAAGGCGCATTATGAAGGCAAAAGTATACTCTGCGCGGCATGGATTGAAACTATTCATCAAGCT
>JAKEHD010000249.1 GCA_022615215.1 Blastocatellia bacterium | reverse complement strand
TGAGTTCTTCCATTTTCCCCTCTGTGACAGGCAGCAAAAAAAGTAGTTGACATCCCCAGGCGGTATGGGATACTATCTCACCGTTCCGCATCGTCGGAATCATTTCAATCGAGGTGGCATCGAGATTTTTCACAAATCGATTCCATCTCGAAACGGCAACCTTGTACCACAGCGGGGACGAGGTTTCAACCGATTATCGAAAGGCGAGCCAATCAGAAAGCGAGGCAGTCACTCTGTTGAGAGGTGTCTTGTCTCGACCCCAACTTGATGAAAGGAACAACCAATGAAAAACCTATACCAACTCCGCCATCTCAAAAACCGTTTCTCCGTTTTCCAATACACGGCAGGCGCTTTGCTGGCTTTGTTGGCTTCTCTCTTCATTTTTCTTTCGGCAAATGGTCAAAAGGCAGACTCGCAACCATCTGCGAACCAAAGCGCCGCGCAGTCGCAAGCTTATCAGCGCAACGATAAAAGTCTTCCTTCTCCAAACCGCCGAATCAAATCTCTCAAGCCTCACACGCTGGCCGCTTCTTTCTATCGCCTGCGCGACGATCTTGAAACCACTCTCACGTTGAACAACAAAGGACCGGACCCGCTCGCAGTCAGTCCTGTGCTTTACAACCTGTCTGGCGAGCGATTCGAAATCTCTCCCGTCCTGGTCGAGGCAGATTCACACAGAGTCATCGATATGAAGGATTGGCTGTCGCTCGCGGGCGAGGCGTTCTTTGAAGGCAGTCTTCAACTTTTTTATCAGGGGCCGGACCTGTTGCTGGGCGCTCAAGTCAAGATGCTTGATGTGAAATCGAGTCTCATCTTCGATGAACAATTGGTAGAGCCTGCTGCGACGTTTGCTTCGGCCCAACTTGAAGGCCTATGGCGGCTGCAAAACCCTGACTCTCAGATGAGATTGATTTTATCGAATACCTCCGATTCGCGCCTATCCATCAATGTAGATGTAACTGCCGCCCTGCCCGGACAGAAGAGAACTGTTGAGCTTCCGCTCTCGCCGCATGAAACGAAGACGGCGGTCTTGCCCGCCGATTTGTTCGATGATTCGGCTGAGAGGCTGGCCGAGGTTGGAGCGATTTCAATAAGACATTCAGGCTTGCCTGGGGCGCTGCTTGCGCGAGCAGTGATTCAGGATTCTGCGAGCGGCTTTTCTTCATCGGTACACTTTGTGGACCCGGCAAGGTTCACATCCTCGAAACTGCACGGAGCGGGCCTGCGACTCGGACGAATAGCCGATGATGAAATGGTTCCGGTCGTAGTGGCGCGTAATATCGGCGACTCACCGGTCGCGCTTTCGGGAAAAGTGCCCGTCACCCTGGCTGATGGAGGAATGGAATCCCTGACTATCGAAAAGTCGCGGTTGCTGGCGGGCGAAGTGAAGACTTTGAATATGAGTTCCGTGATAGCTCGCGCCGAGCGAGGCGACATTCAGACGGCGGGTCTTGAATTCAAACATGACGGAGCGCCGGGCAGCGTGATTCTATCGGCGTTGAGCGTGAGCAAAAGCGGGAATCAGGTATTTCAGGTTCCGATGCTGGACCCGGATGCGCAGGTGAGCAGCACGGGCGGCTATCCCTGGCGGATAGAGGAAAGTTCCTCGACGGTCGTTTACATAAAGAACACTTCGAGCGAAGAGCAGCAGTATGTGGCATATCTCAATTGGGCAGGCGGGGAATATATGATAGGGATGAAAAGCATCGCCCCCGGAGAGAGTGCGGCTTATGATGTTCGGGGATTGCGTGACGATCAGATTCCCGATGAGAAGAGCGTAAGGATACCGGCTACGGCGACGAAGGGACAGTTCAAATGGAGCTTGATACAAGAGAAGGAGTCGAATCCGTTGAGCTTGATAGGGAGGGCGGAGCAGGCGGATATAGAGAAGCAAATGAGCAGCAGTTATGCATGCCAGAATTGTTGCACGATCACAGTGTTGGAAGCGTTCGTGTTGCCGGAGCAGATGGAGATAGGAGTGAATGAGCAAGTGCAATACGAGGCATATCAGACAGACGAGGACTGTTATGGAGTGCCATTCACATACAGGCGAACATCAGGGGTGAATTGGAGCAGCACGAACACGAGCCTTGCAACGGTAAACGGGTCGGGTTTGGTGACGGGAAAAAGCGGAGGGCAGGTAAACATAAAGGCGGTGTGGAACACGACGAACTATGAAGTGCCGCCGCAACCCTGCGGTCCTTACGCGCCGCAGCAAACGAACTTACCTGACCCATGCGCTTGTTCGAGTTTTTCTCAAAATGTCGCTCCCAAGGCTCCTTTGCTGGTTGTGCCCACTGTCGATGTATCGGAGATCGGCTTCACTGGCGATTACATTATCACTCGATGGCCCAGCGGAACGGTCATAGACAGTCCCGATGGCTCGGCTCCAACCTGGAAGAGGACCAGTAACGAGAACATTCCTGCTGCATACAAAAAAGGGACGAAGCCTACAATGTTTGCGAAGCTCAAGATCACGCCTGCGCTGACCGCAAACATGACAGCGACCATCCGAGTATGGCAGAGTAATAATCTGATAGCGACGAAGCCGAATGTGACATTGACAGGGGGCGAAGTGCAGGTGACGGGGATAACGACGAGCGTGGCATTGGAGGAGACGACCAAATCGGCGTCTTATGGATTGAGTTGGGAGATAGTCTACAGCGGAGGGGTGGTTCCGTATTCGATAGGACTGAGCGGGCCGCACCTGATACACTGGACGTGGTCAACGCCGATAAGCTTTCCGTTTCAGAATGCTTCTGGAACACCATACTTGCCGTTGTATGACAAGGCGTTTGAGGAGGCGAGCGGGCACGCAAATGGGGCTACTACTCTGGGTCAAGTAATAAGCAACATCAATGATGGTGTTTTT
>JAKEHD010000248.1 GCA_022615215.1 Blastocatellia bacterium | reverse complement strand
GAGCGCCGCTTTTCCTCAAATGTCGGGCTTCAAGGAAGAAGAGCGAGGGCTTTCAACCATCTTCAGGTACGATCTGAAAACAGGGAAACTGGTCAAGCGGTACGACTTGCCTGACGGGTCGAAGGGACATGCATTCGGCGATCTGACTCTGGCTCCGAGCGGGGACGTGTTCATAAGCGATAGCCGGTCTCCGGTCATCTATTCCATCACGCGAAAGAAGGACGAGCTTGAAGTCTTTTTGAAATCCGAACGGTTCGTGTCTTTGCAGGGAATAGATTTTTCAGAAGACGGCAAGCGGCTTTTCGTCGCCGATTATTCGAGAGGCATCTGGGCTATTGATATGGCGAGCAAAAAGGTTTCCCTGCTTTCTCAACCCGACGACGTTTGCATGCTGGGAATAGACGGCCTCTATTTTTACAAGGGCGGTTTTGTAGCGATTCAAAACGGTACGAACCCACATCGCATCATCCGCCTTTATCTGAACGGCGGGCTGAATGAAATAGAGCGTCTCGAAGTCATAGAGGCGAATAACCCTGTGTTTGACGAACCTACACTCGGCGTCTTAATCAAGGACCGGTTCTATTACATAGCCAACAGCCAGTGGAGGTCTGTCGATGAGAAGGGCAATCTCTCGCCCGCCGATAAGCTCAGAGAGCCGGTCGTCTTGAAAACCAGATTATGAGGCGCTTACAAGCGATCTCGAATGAAGGAGTAAGGATATGAAGAAATGGTTGCTGCTGCTCGCATCGTTATCGCTCGTCGCTTCCGTCGTGGCCGCTCAGAAGAAGAGCGATGAATCGAACCTTCGCTCTCTGGTAGAGACCGAGCGCGCGTTCGCTCGGACATCTGTGACCGATGGGATGCGCGAAGCATTTCTCGCATACCTGGCCGATGAAAGCGTGATCTTCCGCCCGCATGCGGTCAACGGCAAGAAGTGGTTTATGGAGAGCGCTTCGACGCCTGCGTTACTGACCTGGGAACCTGCCGTTGCGGAAGTATCGGGCGCGGGCGACTTCGGGTACACGACCGGTCCCTGGGAGTACAGGCAAAACGGCAAGGATGATGAAAAGGTCTTCTATGGCAACTACGTCACGGTTTGGAAAAAACAGCTCGACGGCAAGTGGAAAGCCGTCATCGACATAGGCGCTACCAATCCTCAGCCCGCGCCCGCAAAGACCGGCCCGGACCCTGTGAAAAACGCTCGGAAGCCAGACGCCAAAGCCGGAACGAGAGTACACGTAGAGACCGAACGAGCGGCGCTTATCGGTATGGATCGCGAGTTCTCGAAAGATGCGGAAGCGAATGGCTTCGCGGCCGCGTTTCTGTCACGCGCAGCTACAGATTGCCTCTTCTTCAGGCCGGGCGCGCATCCGGTCAAGGGACGCGATGCCATCCGCGCCGCTCTTGCGGCGAGTCCCGGAAAGCTCACATGGCGAACGGATGGAGGGGGAATCTCCGAGTCGGGAGACCTGGGATATACATACGGCGTTTCGAAATTCGAAGCGAGCGGAAAGAGCGGCGAGCCGGACGAGAGCGTCTACATGAGGATATGGAGAAAGCCGAGGCGTGGTGATTGGCAAGTGATCCTCGACATAGCGAACCCGGCCCCGTAATCAATCAGCCATCAGTCTTCAGCCCTCAGCCATCAGTATTATTAGCTGATAGCTGACGGCTGATCACATCACCATCGAGCGGGAACATCTGAATTGCGAAGGCGTACTTTTTTATGACGCCGGCTGAGATTTGGTAGTAAAATGAGTGTGCGGCCCGAATGAACAGATTTATCGAGGGCTGAAGATATTTATAGCGGGAAGGCGAAGTAGAAAAGATGCGTTGCAGATATTTCATCAATATGATTTTCGTCCTTGCGCTCGTGGCGGCAAACGCGGCCGCCCAATCGCAAAGCGGAAAAAAATCTTCGCCTCGAACCGAAAAACAACTCGCCGAACAATTGACGAAATCGAGAGCCGATCTGGTCAACGCGGCCAAAGAGTACCGGACTAGTCTCGAAAAACTTCTGGCCCTTATCGAAGCCGATGTGGAGCTAGCAACTGAGGCGGTCGAGAAGCGAAAAGAGCTTTACGCCCGGAGCATAATATCGAGGCGCGAACTCGAAGCAGGCGAGCAGGCGCTCTCCGACGTGCAGCGGAAAGCCGAAGAGACCCGAAAAGAGATAGCCGAGACCGACGATTTGATCGCAGAGGCCAGCGCCGCTGTGGAATTGCCGCCGATACCCAGGGGCACATATCGGGCGACTGCGGCCATCATTCGCTACAGCGGGTCGGCGGCCTGGATTATTTCGGATATATCGAAGGTGGAGAGTTTCTTCGTTTCGAGGTTCGGCCGTGTGCTTCCCATCAGCGCCCTGGGCCAATCGGCCACACACAACCGTCTGGGATTCGATCACCGCAACAATGTAGACGTGGCCCTGCACCCGGACAGCGCGGAGGGCGAGGCGTTGATGGCCTATCTGCGCAGTGCGGGCATTCCTTTCATAGCATTTCGCCATGCGGTAGCGGGGTCGGCCACCGGCGCGCACATCCACATAGGCAATCCCTCGCACAGACTGGTCAGATAGTCGTCTGAACCGGGGCAGGAGTGTGGAGGAAATCCGGGATGCCGGATTCAGTGCTTATGCCCGTGTCTGTGAAGACGACCGCATGGCGGCTCTCTTCAAGCATGCTCTTCAATTCTCCGATCAAAGCACGCCCTTCTTGACCTGAGCCTCCCCATCTCCGGGGATCTTGCGAGGTTGTGGTTTCGAGCAAACGATTGCAGAGGCATTTATATTCATTTGTAGTTGGGGATATTCAGTCCCAAGATAATGTTTCTTTTACCCCTCCAGATCCCTTCCTCGGTTTTCATCAGGTGAATGATCCCGGACCCGCCTCGATTCTCACTCTTTGACCGCTCCTGGGCGCTTAGGAGCGGATCATCGTCAAATCTATATTCATCGATATAGTACTCGTTCTTGTCAGGTTCTTTCACTATAGGATGAATGTGGGCCGGAATTTTCCCCTTCGGGTAGGGCGCAGGTTTGATGGTTGTAAACTTGTATTCACCTCTAGTGCCTGTTTTCATCCATCCTCGCAAATGCCCGTGTCTGCGAGCATTACCTGTTGCGTTCGGCGCAGGGGAATAATAGCCATTCGCATCCGTATGGTAGACATAAAGGATCACACCCGGTGCAGGGGTCACTCCATCAGAGTGAAAGATGATGCCGCTGATTTCGAGCGGCTCACCGGGTTCCGAAGCCGTAGCTATAGATGTCTGCCAGGTTAATATCTGCGGGAGCCCCTCATATATTCCCTCGCAACCATCACAACCTCCTCCGACGACGCCCTGCGATACTGGCTGTCGCTGATCCCCCTGAGCGCGACAAAAGCGATTCGTGAGAATCGATGCTGGAAAAGCAAGAGCAAAGAAGGAAGCGGTCTTGATGAAGCGTCTGCGATTCTCGTCGTGAAGAAATCTCTCGTCCATTTCAACCTCCAGTAAACAAATGATGTTCGTAGATTAGACGGATCAGCCCCTAAGTTTCTTCCGATTTTCTTGGGACGGCAGATTACAGTCGATGGGGAGAGCGATTCTCCCGCTCCTTCGAGGCTCTTTAGTCGGCCTGTCAGAGCCATACTTTACAACCGATCCAGTATCATCTCCAATTTCTTGCGGCGGCTGCGGCTCAACTTGAGTTGCGCGCCGTCTTTGAGTATCACCGCGTAGTTGCCGCCCGGTTGGGACTCGACCTGTTTTATGCGGCAGAGGTTCACTATGGTCGAGCGGTGTATGCGCAGGAACTTTTCGGGGTCGAGTTTCGATTCCAACTCCGACATGGTTTCGCGCAAGAGGTGAGACTGTCGGCCCGCGTGAAGAGTTACGTAATAGTCGGACGCCTCTATCCAGTCGATCTCTTCGGCCTTCAGGAAGAAGACCCGGCTTGAGGATTTGATGAGGAATTTTTCCGTGTAGCTTTTCTCTTCCGCCTCTTTGGTCCGGCGCTCGCCGTGGTCTTCGAGCAGGGCGAATAGCTTTTTGCTCAGTTCGCCTGCATCGCGTTGTTCGATCTGAGATTTGGCCCGCCGCAATGCCAGTTCGAAACGGTCATCGTCGAACGGCTTTAACAAATAATCGAGCGCACGCACGTCGAAGGCTCTGAGCGCGTAACGGTCGAAGGCCGTAACGAATATGATGGCCGCAATAGGTTCGACGCCGGTCTCTTCCAGTACTTCGAAGCCGTTCATCTCAGGCATCTGTATGTCGAGAAACAGAAGGTCGGGAGGATGCTGCCGGATGAAACGAACCGCCTCGGTCCCGCTGCCGCATTCGCCGATGATTTCTATATCGGGATCGTCTTTGAGCAGAGCGCGAAGGTTCTTGCGCGCCACAGGCTCATCGTCAACTATCAGGGTTTTGATCTTCTTCCCTTTTGTCATCGCTCTTTGCTTCTTCGGGTTCCGGGCGGAAAGGAATCTCAAGCGTAGCGACCGCTCCTCCCTCACGGCTGCGCACGTCGAATCGGAAATCTCTTCCGTAAAGGTGTTCGAGCCGGGCGCGCGTGTTCGCAAGACCTATACGCGCGCTCTTTTCCATTTGCCAGCCCTCGGGCAACTGCGGCCCGTCGTTTGAAATCTCTATTCGCAAAAAACCGTTGTCGCGCCTCGCGCTCACGGCGAGCACACCCGGAGTTGCGCGCATGGCTATACCGTGAATGATCGCATTTTCGACGAGCGGTTGGAGTATGAGATTCGGCACTCCGGCATCGAGCGCGCCGGGGTCGATCTCCATTTGCAAACGGAGCCGGTCTGAAAACCTCATCTGTTGTATTCCGAGGTATTGCCGGATGAATTCGAGTTCTTCCCTGAGCGAGACTTCCTGCTTGTTCGAGTTTTCAAGCACGTGGCGGAGCAACTCGCTCAAGCCTGCCGTAGTCGTGATGGCCGCTCTGTTTTCGTTGTTGCGTATAAGCCCGACTATCGTGTTGAGGGTGTTGAACAGAAAGTGCGGATGAAGCTGATTCTTGAGCGCCTGCAATTGCGCTTCGGCAAGCTCGGTCCTGAGCTTCGCAGCCTGGAGTTCGCGCTCGCGGTACTTGTGATAGTAGTCGAACGCCAGGCTTATGCCGAGAATCGCGAAATACATAAAGAGGTCCGTATGAAAAAACATAAATAAGAAATGGATGTACTGGTCTATGAAAGTATCTATGCTCCAGCGAGGCCAAAGATCGATTATACGGTGGATGGTCGTGTAAGCAAGTTTATGAACCGCTGACAGGATCGTACCCGCAAAAATATGGATCAGAAGAGAGCGCACCCACTGCGCTCTCTCTATTGGAAAGCGATGGCCGAGCCAGAGAATGATCGGCGTCAACACGCCCCAGGCGTAGTAGACGGATAATTGCCATAAGACCAATAGCCACCAGCTAGGGTAAGCCTCCTCCTCATTGAGTCCGAAATAGTACTGGGTGGCATATAACAGGCCGAACAGCGTCCAGAAGCAGAATATCAGTAACAGTTTCAACCCAAACTGTCGGCCCGAAGTGCGGGACTCGATCTCATATTCATTCGCTTTTGGAATCGAGCTTTGCATAAGGTTTACAAATGGTGAAATATCCATACGCTACAGGCCGTCCCCGCTACGGGCTCGGCCAATAGATTATGCCTGAACGCCTGCGAAGTCGAGAGCCGAAACAGAGTGAATATACTGCACACGGCATGGAATGACAGTTTTGAGTAGAGATACCATCGGCTTCCGCCCGCTGTGAGTCTCAGTTTTTGCCTAACTT
>JAKEHD010000029.1 GCA_022615215.1 Blastocatellia bacterium | reverse complement strand
TGGCTGCGAAATAGGCCTCTGACGAATGAAAAGCGGCGTCCGGGCCGCCGCACTCCAAATAAAGGCTGCTTACCCTCAAGCCCCAATGAATAGTTTCAATCCTTGCCGCGCTGAGCATATATGATAAAGCAAGAGGCGGAAGATCGAAGGGTTGTGAGACGGCCGGCGAAAAAGAAAGAAGAAACAGAAGATGTGGCCTGACTTCCGACAGCGCCCGGCAATGCGTGCAGCAGAGACCGCGAAGCGTTCCCATGGTTACTGTGAATGCCTCGCCAGGCCCCGCTGAAAGTGAGCGTTATTCTGAGCGCAGGGGCTTTGTTTTCTACAAACATGCGCTTACAATCTCCTATGAAAGGAGCGTCCGTCATGTCACGCAAACGAATTACGGTATCTGAAAACCCGACAACATTGCTACTGCCGCAGGAATTATTAGATACGCTGGGAATAGATGATGGAGATGAGGTCGATGTGTCAATCGTAGATCGCACGTTGATTTTACGTCCCCTGGATGAAGTAGAGCGCGCACAGAAAATTGATGCCATAACCAAATCCGTATTCGAGCGTCGTAAAACCGCTTATGAAGAACTGGCTAAAGGAGCGGAGTAGCTGTGTGTCTTTTATATTCCTCAGAAAACAAGAGGCGCTCGATATTCATGCCCGGTTGATAGAGACATTCGGCGGTTCGCACGATTTACGAGATGAGGGCGCATTAGAGTCAGCGTTAGTCGCTGCTGAAACCCGCGAATATTATGAGAACGCCGATCTTGCTACTTGCGCGGCAACTTATGCTTATCACCTCTCTCAAGCGCATGCATTCGTTGATGGAAACAAGCGTATAGCGGCGGCGATTTCTGAAATTTTTCTCGAAGCCAATGGCGCGCGCCTGAACATGACTGATGAGCGACTTGTAGAACTTTTTTTGGATATTGCTGCCGGCGATTCGTCTCGTGATGAAGTCGAGCGGTTATTCCGGCAGTATGTCGAATTTGGAAGTTAAGGTCTTATATTCTGTGCCGACGTTGTGTGGCAAAGCGCCCAGGCGTCGAGCGGCTCGATTTCGCGGTCGGCAAAAATGAAAACGCCCGAACTCATCGCTCGGGCGTTAGAACTAAAAATAGAAGCGGAGAAGGAGGGATTCGAACCCTCGATAGAGGTTTACGCCCCTATAGCGGTTTAGCAAACCGCCGCCCTCAGCCACTAGGCGACTTCTCCGTAAAGGACTAATACTTCCTGTCCTCAAAATGACTCCTCGCAGTATACCCGAACGACTCCGCGCCTTTCAAGCTCATCATTCGGTAAAACAGGGCAGTAGCAAAGTACCTGGGAGCGCACTTTGAGCGTGCTTGGCTTTCGCAATCGTTGATTTTCTCTAAAAACGACATCTCTGCAAGGCATGCAGGCAAGATGCCTGCGCTCCCAGGACAGGCATTTCTCTTTGTCAACCTACTTTGCAACAGTCCTGTTCGGTAAAAAACGGTGATGCCGAAATATCCCTGTGACCTGAGCGATTGACAAATACATCGCCTCACGGAATGTAATATCTATTCGGGAATTGCCACAAAAGCTCCAACCCGTTAAACTGTTGCCCGGTTCGAAATGCTATTCTGCAACCTGACGACTCGCGGCTGAAACCCGCAAAGTGAGGAGCGATCTGTTATGAGCGAAGTGATGTTGACGGTTCTTGACTCTCGCCGCGCCATACACGGCACGGCGCATTCGAGCGATGGAGACCGAATCGTGGCGGCGCTTGCGGCTGAACCTGAAACCATAGAAGAGATGGAAGCGGCAATCGCGCGATTCCATAAGCCTGACGGCGAAGCCGGATTTTTCAGATCGTTCCTCGCCGGAGCCTCGGAGGATATGTGGGATGCAGGGTTGATCATCATCGATCTTGCGGCTCGCCTGATCCTGGTTCGATCTTCATATTCGCAGCCTGAGCGAGAAGGAGAGGTCCAATACCACGACGGTCAGTCGGCTACAGATGTGTGGCTATACTATCAGTTGTCTGACGACTGGCTCTTTACCGATTCATTGGAAGAATGGCAGACCGTATCCGAGCGGCGACGAGCCGAACGCGCAGGGACGCCGCCTCTGGATGCGCACCCTGTGCTTTACGGCAAGGTGACTGAGTTCATCGCAAGGGAATGCCTGTCGGCCCGCGATGCCGGAGAGGAAGACCCCCTCGCCGATATACACGCTCGCTGGCTGACGGCGGAGCGCGAGGATTTGCGAGGCCGGTCTCCGCGCGACCTGTTGTTAGAGAAGCGTGAGTTGATCGCTATCGATTTGCAGTGGCGCGCGAATCAATGGTCTTTCACAGGCGAGTGCCCGCCCACGCTCTCCATCGAATCTGCGGCTTATCGCTTCGGCGGCTTCGGCACTCATGAGAATGTGCTCTACTACAAGATGATTCGCCACCTGCTCGCCGCGTGTTGGGACCGCGTCCGGCAAGCCGAAGAGCTATCGGTCGAAGAAGAAACCCGCAGACTCGACTACCTGCGAGACGAATGGCTGCGAACCCGGCAAAGAGATTTGCACGGGATGACTCCGGCTTTTGTGATAGGGCGGGAGCGGGAGCGTTTCCCCATAGCTCTGTCGGCGAAGGTCATTGTGACGGCAGATGATGACTGCCCTCTTTGCGACGACCTGCCGGAGGGTTTGGGGCCTATGTTTTGGTATCTGGACAGCTCGGATATGGACGAAGATTTCGTCTTCTCTTTCCATCACACGCGCGAAGAGTGGGAAGCCGAAGAGCAGCGACGCGAAGAGTTCTATCGAGAGTGGAAGGAGCAAAACGATACTGCGGAGATCGAAGACGACGGGTTGATAAACTGAATCCCGTTCATTGCCGCGATCTATTGAAAGCGCCGCCGCTAATCGCTATAAGAACGACCTGAGCAGGCACGCCTATTCGACCTTCTTAGCTTTAAGGGTTTGACGCCCTCGCTCGATTATCATTTCACTCACCGCGCCCCGTTCGTCTCTGACGAAGGTAATCGCCGCATTGTTCGCGGCCAGAAAATACTTCACGTCCGATTCGGGATGAAGCTCAAGCTTTTCCGTGCTGAGGGCCGGGGCGAAGATATAGAGGCGGCCGTTTTCGACAGTCACGGTGCCTGCGTTACTCGGAGTGATTTCATAACGGCCCGCGTAAGCCTTATAGATCGCAGGGTCTACTTTTGCCACATCCCGCTCTTTGGGCTGATAGTCAGGCCAGTCGTATTCTCTGGCTACGGCGCGAAGTATCTCAGCCATCAGCGCCCCGCCGTTATCGCAGTTCGTCATTATTACAGCGCCCTGCCCCGTGTCGGTGTAGGCAACCATGATGCAGCGGAACCCTTCGTTAGAGCCGCCATGACTGAACCTGAGCGACTTACCCTCGCCTTCCACCGCAAGGCCAAGCCCCCAGTTTTCAAACTGCTTCGTGGTCATCTGAACGGCCATCGCTCTTGAGAGCACTCTGTTCGATTTGCCCGCTCTCGACTTCTGCAACTCGATAGCGAACCTCGCAAGGTCTGATGGAGTGGTCCAAAGCCCGGCGGCCGCCATCTCAGGATAGGTGTGCCATTTGCCTTCTATCGCTTTGCCGTTGCTTCGATGCCCGGTTGCGGCTGAAGCGCGGCGGCCTTCAGGCAAAGGTTGTTGATAGGTGCTGTGCTTCATTCCAACGGGAGAGAGGACCGCTTCCTGCATGAAATCGGGAAACCCCTTTCGCGTCACATCGATAATCATCTGCTGCATCACGGTGTATCCGCCGCCCGAATATCGCCACTTGCTGCCCGGAACTATGTTGACCTGAATGGCCGCCGAGTTCGCAGGCTTTTGACCGCCGAGTATCTGAACGAGCGAGGGCACCTCCTCGCCCGCCGCGTATCCCCTGAAACCATGAACGGTGAGACCGGCGCTGTGAGTTACGATGCCGCGCAGGGTCACTCGTTTATCTTTCGTCGCATCGGGCGCAAGCGTCTTCCATTTATCAGGAACTTTCCAGAGGACGAGTTTTTCGTTCACGTCTCCGTCAAGGTTGAGTTTGCCTTTTTCGACAAACGTGAGCGCCCCCATAGCGGCGACGGGCTTGCTGATCGATGCGGCTTGAAAAAGCGTCTCCACAGTCACAGGCTTGCCGATCTCAACATCCTGGACTCCATACCCGCGCGCCCATTCTATGGCTCCGTTGTTTATGACCGTTATGCTGAGGCCGGGGGTCTTGTAAAAACGCATGCGCTCTGCGAGTTTCATCCCCGAATCGGCGCGCCCCTTTATGACGACGGGAAGCAGCAATCCGCTTTCTACTCTCAGGATTCTCTCTTCAAGGCCGTCCGCGTTTTGAAATCGTATGCACTCGGCGCTTGCGGTCGCCGTCGGTTTGTAGGGACCGCTTATGATGGCGCTGAGGAGCAAAAGCGCCAGCAAGGGTAGAAGCAGCGAAAAGTTTTTTCTGATCATACACACCTTTCAATTCTCTCGCAGCCTGAGGGCTATCGGATAATGATCGCTGAATCCGTCGCTATTGAGCGACGACCCGCGCCCGAACCTGATAGGAACCGGGTAGAGGCCGGTTCCCACCATCTCGGGAAACCGGAGAATCTCGGTTGAATCGATGAGCGCCCTGATGCCGGAATTGCCGGTCACAAGGCCCTTCGAGACCAGAAACTGATCCAGCACGTTCGCATTGTTGTCGAAGTAATGCGTCCCTATTCCTTGTCCCATGATCGGCCACATCAGGTTGAGGAATTTAGCCGACTGCGCCCTTGTGACTTTGGTCCGTCCGCGTTCGCTGAGGGCGTAGTCGATCAAAGAGCGATCGAACGGCTCGTCATTGAAATCGCCCATGGCGAGCACGGCCACGTGCTGATCGTTCTGGACCTCTCTGATTCGCTCGTGAAAATACGCAATCGTCTCACCGGCGATAATACGATAAGGCTCCGATTCGTACTGACCTGCGCTCCGGGACGGCCAGTGATTGCCGATCACCGCGAGCAGTCTCCCAGGTGCGGTTCGAAAATTGACCTGAAACAAATCTCGCGTCGCGGTCCTCCTGACGATGAAGTGAGAAAACTGGTCTTCGGCCGTAAAGAGGTCGGCGTCGTATATGAAGGCGACATCTATCCCGCGATTGTCCGAGGTGTCGGCATGAGCTATTCGGTAGTTGCGATCGAGCGGCACCAGAGCGTTCGCAAGCCTTTCGAGCACGAACCTGTTTTCGACCTCGCAGACTCCGAGCAGGTCAGGGCCGTTCCCGTTATTGATCTGGCGTATGATCGAGGCGAGTTGCTCGATTTTGCGATCGAGGACACTGGTGTTCCAGCCTGTCAGTTCACCTGCCAGCGTGCGTTCGAGCTTTTCAGACCGGCGGGGCGAATTCGCTATGTCGAATAGATTTTCGACATTCCAAAACGCTGCGTAATAATCGGGCATGAGAAACTCCTTATGTCGAGCGGAATTGCGGACGGGCGTTATTTTACCGGGCTTGCGCGGCTATTCTTGTTTTGGAGGAAGATTTTAAGGAACGCCTGCGGCTCAACGATCTTGAGCGGCCTGAATTTCTGCCGGAATTCCTTGCACTCCCTACTGTGCCCCGTCATCAGATGGAGCAGGTCTTTATCTCGACTGATGAGATAATCGGCTTTGGCCGCGTCCGCCAGGTGGATATACGGCTCATCGTTCACGTCTCGCGGATAGGTGAATGTTTTGGGCACGCGGCGGACGAGATTGCCCACCTGCCGCACCCCCGCCAGGAACGCGCCGACCCTCTCATCGGTCAGCGTGCGGAATCGCGCTCGCACCTCCGGGCGGTTCATCACATCCTCGACTTCGCGTAAAGTGGCTTTGCTGACGTAAAGGCGAATGTGGCCGGTCTCGGCGAGCTTGAAGCATGCGGCAGCAGCGCTGCCTTCTCTGGCCGCCGCTTGCAACAACACGTTGCAGTCCAGGACGACCCCGACGATGGCCGTCCCGCTCACTTCCTTTTCCGCCCCTGCCTGGCCTGAAAGACTTTGCGGCGCGCGTCTGTGAAGAACTCGTCAAGCTCTTCATCGCTCATTCCGCTTTCCTCCACTTCCTGGCGGAACGGGGCGAGAATTTCGTCGAGGGTTTGCGGCGAGCGCGCTTCTTTTTCGATAAGCTGCTGCACGTAATCGCCCAAGTCGCGGCCCTGCGCCGCCGCGCGCTTTTCGAGCACCGCTTCGACTTCCGGTTTTAGCTCTATTGTCACTACCATATAGAGTCTCCTTTCAGGAAACACCCCGCGACACCTCCTGCGCATTATAACTCAACTTTTACGATAACTCATGGAAATGAGTCGTAATTGAGGGTGAGCTAAATCGAACCGCAGAATGTTAGTACAGAGTAGCACTAAACTCGCGGCTTTAACGAAAGAGATTGTCTCACGGGATGAAGAAGGCTGTGCGGGGCCTACTACGGAGAGGCTTGCTGCTGCGGTGATGGGTCTCTTGTTGAGATAGACGGCAACCAGCAGTTCATCGCCTGCGCGCGGAGCCGGCGACCAGGCTAGAGCCAGGTCTTTTATAATCACAATCAAAACTCGCGGCGACTCGGGCCGGTCAGGTTTGGCCTCGAACATGAAAAGCTTCGTTCCATAAGCGATGCCTACCGACAGAACACCGTCAGACTGCTCGGTGAAGGGTTGCCCGTCAACTCGCTGGACCTTGAGCCGGACGCTTTTCGCGCCTTCCGGAATCTCGTGAGGAGCAAGCGTAAGATTTTGAGCGCGAGCCTTGCCAGTTCCCATCGCCAGCAAAAGCGCCAGACTGATCGCTCGCCCGATGACAAGATACATTTTCAGCGCCTCCTGCGCCAGCCTGATTTCGGATTCGAGATGAATATGCCCGCGCGCCGGATTTGAAAGCGCAAGCGACGCCAGACCGCAGCGAAGTACGATTTGCTGTGAGAAGATTTTATATTGAATAAGCGGCGAGTGATGCGCTACTGGTTGGTTGCGCTCTGCCGCTTCTTTGTCTCTTCCTTCATCTCCTTCATACGCTTCATAAGCTCAGGGTTTCGCACCCACTCAACGCTTTTCTCTGCGGGCTGATCGTAGACTTCAGGATGCAGGTAATGACCGCGCTCTTTTTCTGGCTTGTCTTGTTCAACCTGGATGCGGTGCTTGTTAGCCCATGCATCTTGCCGAATACCGGTCACCTGCCACGAAACTTTCAGGCCCGGTGCGCCGCCTGCGATCTTGAAATGGTTGTTTGAGACTTCTTCGGCAATGTAGAGACCCGGCATCGGAGCGCCTACAGCGGTGAGCAAGTAACGGAAATCTTTATTGAGCGCCTCGAACCATTCGGGCAGCTTAACAACCACTTCCCCATTTGAATCGAGCTTCGCAATGCCGTTGTAGATGTTCATCATGTCGGGCGATTCGACGAACGAGTGTGAGAGGTACTTATTGGCAGGATCAACTGGATGATCAATCTTGAATGAGCCGCCGCCTTTTGACAGAGTGCCGGTGATATGCACCTTGCCGTCAAAATAGCCCGCATGACCTTCGGCGTTCCTCGCAAAGCCCATTACGCCAATGCCTGTCTCACCCTCACCTATGCCTGACACCCCAGCACCGCCGAAGCCTCGGACCCCGGTGCCGGTGTTCGTACTCTCGCCCTGCACGCCGATCCCGTTGTCGGCAGTATTGACGCCTTGCACACCAAAGCCGAACAGGCTCGTGGTCCTGCCTTCCACGCCGGTCATAGTCATGCTCGTGCCATGCACTCCCGTCCTGCCTCTGCCGAGCACTCCGATGTTGTTATTATACTCTGCGCGGCATGAATTGACACTTTTCATCGAGAG
>JAKEHD010000247.1 GCA_022615215.1 Blastocatellia bacterium | reverse complement strand
TGAGGCGCGGCCTGAGGTAGGCAGAACTTTCAAGCACCACCAACTGCCGTTGGTGGGATGTTTCTCGTTCAACTATCGACCGACTTTGTGGAACCGCACCCGCTATCAGCTATCGGCTATCGGCTATCAGCTATCAGGCCATGAACTGAAGACTGATGGCTGACGGCTGAAGACTGATGGCTGACGGCTGATGGCTGATGGCTGCCGGGTCTGTCTCAGGGTCAGGCAAACAGCTATAATTTGTGCGCTGTTTGCTCGCACGAGAGCTTTATTATATGGACGAATCATTGCTCATCAAAGGCGCTACGGTCGTCACGATGGATGCGGACAACCGCATCTTCGAAGGCGACGTGTTGATAAAAGAAGGTCGCATCCATCAAACGGGCGCGTCTGTTTCGACTTCGGCAGACGCTTGTGTCGACGGGCGGGGCCGCGCGCTCCTGCCGGGATTCGTGCAGACTCACGTACACTTATGCCAGACGCTCTTTCGCGGCGCGGCCGATGACCTCGCCCTGATCGATTGGCTCCGCAAGCGTATATGGCCTATGGAAGCGGCGCACACTCGCGCATCGGTTTATGCCTCGGCCCGTCTTGGAATAGCCGAATTGATTCGCGGGGGCACGACCTGCGCGCTCACTATGGAGACGGTTCATCACACTGAAGCCGTTTTCGCAGCCGTAGAAGAATCGGGCTTTCGCGCTACGGTAGGCAAATGCATGATGGATAGACCCGACGGCCTGCCCGAAGGGTTGCGCGAAGGGACGGACGAATCCATAGAAGAATCGCTCGCGCTGCTCGAACGCTGGCACGGCCGCGCAGGCGGGCGCATACGTTACTCGTTCGCCCCGCGCTTCGCCCTCAGTTGCACTCGCTCGCTCCTTGAACGTGTGGCCCGGCTTGCGCGCGAGCGGGGCGTACACGTACACACACACGCTTCTGAAAACAGGGATGAAATCCGCATGATAGAGCGCGACACGGGCCGCCGCAACGTCGAGTATCTGAACGACGTGGGGCTTGCGGCCTCGAACGTAGTGCTTGCGCATTGCGTGTGGGTGGACGAAAACGAAATGGATATACTCAGTCGCACTAAAACATCCGTTGCGCATTGTCCTTCTTCGAATCTCAAACTCGGCAGCGGAATAGCGCCCGTCCCCGAAATGATCGAGCGAGGAATAACGGTCTCTCTCGGCGCGGATGGAGCGCCCTGCAACAACCGGCTCGATATGTTCACAGAGATGAGAACCGCCGCCTTGATTCAAAAAGCCGCGCGCGGTCCCGAATCGCTCACGGCGCAAGCGGCGCTCAGGATGGCGACCATAGAGGGCGCGCGCGTTCTCGGGTTAGGCGACGAGATAGGCAGCATAGAGGCAGGCAAGCGCGCGGACCTCGTGCTCGTAAACCTCGACCGACTTCACACGACGCCCCGGTTCGATACGGTCTCGACCTTAGTTTATGCAGCCTGCGCAAGCGATGTTGAAATGGTGATAATCGACGGGCAGGTGGTTATGCGCGACGGACGCTTGACAACGCTTGATGAAGAAAAAGTGATTCGAGATGCGCGCGATGAAGCCCCCGCGTTGGTCTGTTAGAATATCGCAATGAGCCGAAGAGGGGCGCTGCTCAGTTTAGGTTACGTCGAGCTTATCCGCGACAACGGCAACTTTCGCCGCCTGTGGATAGGCCAGGTGATCTCGCAAACGGGCGACTGGTTCAACAGCATAGCCATCTTCACTCTTCTGCTGAACCTGACAGGCTCAGGCGCTGCCGTAGGCTACGTCCTCATACTCAAATTGCTCCCCGCCTTTTTCGTAGGCCCTCTCGCAGGCGTGGTCGCAGACCGCTACAGCCGCAAGACTATAATGATCGCGACCGATATATTTCGCTTCTTCGTGGTGCTCGGATTTCTTTTCGTGCGGCGGCCCGATCAGGTATGGATAGTCTACGCGCTCACGGCCCTCGAAGTCGTGGCGGCTACACTTTTCGAACCTGCGAAATCGGCCGCTATCCCTGAGATAGTCTCGCGTGAAGAATTGATTTCAGCGAATACTCTTTCGGGCGCGTCGTGGTCGGTGACGCTCGCCATAGGCGCGGCGCTCGGCGGCATAGTGACAGACGCATTCGGGCGGGACGCGGCGTTCATAATCGATGCGTTGACCTTCCTGGTATCTGCCGCTTTCATCGGCAGGACGCGATTTCCATACAAGCCCTCGCGCCGGGAGCGGCGCGCCGCGTCTGAAACCAAATCTCGGTTATCGTTTGCAGAGGCGACGGGCGTCACGGATATAATCGAAGGCGCGCGATACCTGAGAGCGAACCGGCGGGTGATAGCTCTGCTGCTCGTGAAACCCGGATGGGGGCTTGGCGGAGGGGTGCTTCTGCTATTGACCATATTCGGCAAAGAGATATTTCCGATAGGGCGCGACGGCAGCACTTCGATAGGGCTGTTTTACGCGGCGCGAGGCTTTGGCGCGCTCATCGGGCCGCTGATAGCTCAGATGATAGCGGGCCGCTCGGAGCGGGTCATGCGGCGAGCCATCGCCCTCGCGTTTTTCGTCTCGGCGCTCTTTTACCTTCTCTTTGCGAGCGCCCCTATGTTCATAGTGGCCCTCGTATGCGCGATAGGCGCGCACGCGGGCGGGAGCATTCAATGGGTCTATTCGACCGCGCTTCTACAGATGGCTGTGCCGAACCGTTTTCTCGGCCGCGTGTTCGCAATCGAGATGGCATTGGTGACTCTTTTGATGTCTCTATCGACTTATGTAACGGGCTGGGGTCTCGATCATGCAGGACTCAGCCCGCGATGGATGGCGGCGATATTGGGCCTGACCTTTCTCGTTCCAGGCATCGCGTGGTCAGCCATACAGGGCCGTTTCGACAGGAGCGATCAAAGCGCCGGGAAACAATCGCCCGCCATAGAAGTCGAGCCGGCAGATTGAGGGGGCAGTGGTCAGTGGTCGGTGGTCAGCTTATAAGCTGATAGCTGACAGCGGTTCATTAGGGCCAGTATTCAACCACCGTATTACACAGTAGAAGGCAGAGCCTTCTACAAGCACGGAAAGAAAAATCAGTGTTATCTGTGTAATCAGTGGTTCGGAACTTTTCACTGATGGCTGATGACTGTAAGAAAGAAATCTTTATGGCTGATAGCTGACTTTGATTTTATCGCACGATCTCGACTAACCTACCTGCTATGAGCACGAACGAAACGAGCGCGCACGATAAATTTTCTTCATTCCTGCGTTGCATCGAAGAAGGTTGCGAAGCGCAGTATTCAATCGATCAGCGGCTATACTCCTGCCCGGAGTGCGGTGGCTTGCTCGATGTCGCTTACGACTTCGAATCCTCAGTCAGCGCGGATGAACTAAAAGCTCTCTTCAAATCCCGAAAGACGAGCGACCTGGACATTGACCGCAGCGGCGTATGGCGCTTTCGTGAGTTGCTGCCTTTCGTCGCGGACACATCTCAAGCCATAACGCTTGCCGAAGGCAACACGCCCATCTACGCCGCGCCGCGCTCGGCTGATTACGCCGGACTTGCGTCGCTCAGGTTCAAGCATCAGGGGATGAATCCTACAGGGTCGTTCAAAGACGACGGCATGGCTACGGGCGTAACTCAGGCGCGCGTGCTCAGAGCGACAGCGGTCGCCTGCGCCTCGACCGGCAACACGTCGGCTTCGATGGCGGCTTATGCGGCGCGAGCGAGGATGCGCGCATTCGTCTTCGTGCCCGCCGGTCAGGTCGCTTTCGGAAAGCTCGCACAGGCGCTCGAATACGGCGCGTCGGTCATCGAAATAGAAGGCAGCTTCGACGACGCCATGCGGATAGTGCGCGAGCTTGCCGAAGAGACCGACCTCTACCTTTTGAACTCCATCAATCCGTTCCGCCTCGAAGGGCAGAAGACCATCGTCATAGAGATGATGGAACAACTCGGATGGCGCGCGCCCGATTGGATAGTCGTGCCGGGCGGAAACCTCGGAAACTCTTCAGCCTTCGGCAAGGCGCTTCATGAGATGGCCCGGCTCAATCTGCTCGACCTACGGCCGCGCCTCGCGATCATTCAAGCGAGCGGCGCTGCGCCTTTCTATGAACTGTTCGTTTCGACGGATCGCACGGCTCTGAAACCTTACGCGAGCGCGGCCACGCTTGCGACGGCTATCAGAATCGGGAATCCCATTTCGTGGAAGAAGGCACTGCGCGCGATTGATTGGACAAGGGGGATTGTCGAGCGCGTAACCGAGCAGGAGATAGCCGACGCGAAAGCCGTGATCGGAAGCGACGGCATAGGCTGCGAGCCTGCATCGGCCGCGACCCTCGCAGGAATCCGCCGCCTCGTAGCAGCGGGCGAAATCAGAAGCGATGACACGGTGGTCGCAGTGCTGACGGGCAATCTGCTGAAAGACCCTGACTACACGATAGGCTATCACACGGGCAGCCTCACGCTTGATGAAGGCGGCACGCGGACAGTGATAGAAGCGAGCTTTGCGAATCGCCCCCTGCGGGTGGCCGCAAGCAAAGACGCGATCAAGCGGTTATTGAATTTGTGACTCTGTGACGCTGTGCGGGCCTGCGCGCCGGTCTACCACAATGCGCCCCGATTTGATTACTACCGATGCGTGATTGATGCCGAACAGGTAAGGAATCTGCCGGTAATCCGCAGCATCGAAGATCACGATATCGGCCTGCTTGCCCGCCTCGAGCGAGCCGAGCCGCGCGCCGCGATTCAGACTGTAAGCCGCGTTGATGGTCGCTGCGGTCACAGCTTCAGCGGGTGTCATTCGCATCTGCGCGCAGGCTATCGAGAGTATCATCTGCATGGAAGGCGTGGGCGAACTGCCCGGATTGAAATCGGTCGCAAGCACTACCGCAAGGCCCGCTTCGATCATAGCGCGCGCGGGCGCATATCGCGTAAGCCCGAGGTTGAATACCGCGCCGGGCAAAAGAACGGGCATCACTGCGGCGCGGCGGAGCGACTCGATTCCTTCTTCATCTGTCCATTCGAGGTGGTCGGCGGTCGAGGCCTCAAGCTCTGCGGCAAGATGCGCGCCGCCTCCACACGACAGTTGGTCTGCATGAAATCTTATTCCGAGTCCGAGAGATTTCGCGCGCTCAAGCACGCTCCGCGCTTCTTCGACGGTGAAGACGTGCGACTCGCAGAATATATCTGCGTACTCGGCAAGACGTTCGCTTGCCACGCGCGGCAGCATCTCTTCGATCACTAACTTGATGTAGTCCTCACGCGAGCCGATTGACCGAGGAGAGCCTCTATACTCATCGGGTATTTCGTGCGCGCCCAAAAATGTGGGCACGAGTTCGAGAGGGGTTTCGCGGTCGAGTCGGCGAATGACGCGCAGGATTTTCAACTCGTCTTCGACCGTCAAGCCGTAGCCGCTCTTCGCCTCTATGGTCGTCGTTCCGTGTTCGAGCATCCACCGGACGCGCGGCAAGGCCATCTCGAATAGTTCTTCTTCGGTGGCCCGGCGGGTCTTTCGCACGGTAGAGAGTATGCCGCCGCCGCGCTGCGCGATTTCCTGATAGGTCAGCCCCGCCGAGCGCATTTCGTATTCGTCTTCGCGCGTGCCTGTGAAAACAGGATGTGTATGGGCGTCGACGAAACCGGGCATAACGACTTTATTGCGAGCGTCTATGCGAAGAGCGCGAGCGTCGGCCATCGGTTCGATTTCTGATGTAGGACCAGAGGCGATGATTTCGACATCACGAACGAGCGCCGCGCCGTCTTCGATTATTCCAAGCGTGCGCATCTCTTCACCTGTGCGCGGGCGCGCGGGACCGGCGAGCGTCACGAGTTGCTTTGCATGCGCTATCAATAATTCCGCACTCATCGTCGAACCTACACCTCACATCGCGGTTGTGCTATAGTGAGCGCCGCGCGGCCTTTTATCCGAGGCCGCCGCGTAGGATGTTATCAAAAAGGCAAAGCTAATGTCCGACATATTGGTAGGCACAGTCAAGGGACCGGGCGAAAAACCGAGCGAGTTCGTCTTCATCACTGCCGATAACGATCACACTCGAATAAGCGAATTCGTCCACTACCGCGTAGGCGAGGCTGCGACCGAGCGCGTGATAGTCGGCCAGATAACCGAGCGGCGGCTCGTGCGCTCGCTCCCGGACAGCTTCCTCGCAGACCCCGGTATTCCGCCCGCGTCGGTCGCCGCGATGATAGGGCTTGAAGAAGAGCACCTTGAGCTTTTCGAAATAGTCGTTTCGATAATAGGCTATTTCGATGAAGAGCTTTCGGATTTTGTGAACCCTCGCATACCTCCCATGCCCGGACAGAGAGTCTATCTCGCTCCGTCGGAGATGCTTGCGCGCGTCCTCTCTCCGCGCAGAACGGGCGAGCGCGGCGCGGCCTGTGTGGGCAGCCTGCTTACGCGCAAAGCGGGCGAGGTGCCGATAGTGCTTTCGGTCAAGGAGATCGCTTCTACGCACCTTGCCGTGCTTGCTTCGACGGGCGCGGGCAAAAGCTACACGGCGTCGGTGCTCGTGGAAGAATTGATGAAGCCCGAAAATCGCTCGGCGGTTCTGATAGTGGACCCGCACAGCGAATACGACACGATTCAGGAGATCAAGCAGCCTGAGTTCAAAGAGCATTTCACGGCCGAAGGCTATGAACCCGAAGTGAAGATACTGCGGCCCGAAAGGGTCAAGGTGCGGTTCGATACGCTCGAATTCGCGGACATAACCTACCTCTTGCAGGATATATCCGAGAAGATGCGCTACTCGCTCGGCGAAGCTTTCCGGGCGGTTCGCAATCGCGTCGGCAAGCGAGGCCATTACGGGTTTCAGGACTTGATGGACGCTGTGGCCGAGCAGCGTTACGGCGATGAAAAGAGTGACCGCTCAGGCGGCAACACAGCGACTATTGATGCTCTCGAATGGCGACTGAACAATCGCTTTCGAGGCTATTCGAAGTATCAGATATTCTCAGACAGCGAGCACAATTCTTTAGACTCTCTTTTCAGGCCCGGTCAATGCACTGTATTGCAACTTGCCGACATTGACCAGAACGAGCAGCAGGTCATAGTGGGCACGCTCTTACGCCGGGCGATCATCGCGCGCATGGCGACGCACAAAGGCGACGTGAGCGACCCCTCGGACGAACGTTTCCTGCCTTATCCGATATTCGTCCTGCTCGAAGAGGCGCATCGCTTCGCGCCCGCAGGCCAGACCGTGGTTTCAACGAATGTGTTGAAGCAGATACTATCTGAGGGACGCAAGTTCGGCGTCGGCATAGGATTGATTACGCAACGGCCGGGCAAGCTCGATGCGGACGTGCTCTCGCAATGCATGACTCAATTCATCATGCGTATAGTAAACCCCATAGATCAGGACACGATAGCGAAGACGGTTGAGGGCGCGGGCCGCAGGATGTTGGACGAATTGCCCGCGCTGACCAAAGGGCAATTGATAGTATCGGGCGTTGCTATAAACACTCCCGTGATGTGCCAGGTGCGAAAGCGATTGACCCGTCACGGCGGCGAGACCATAGACGCGCCCGACGAATGGGC
>JAKEHD010000246.1 GCA_022615215.1 Blastocatellia bacterium | reverse complement strand
TAACCCTGAACGCAAATACAAAGGAGCGCGCGAGAAGAAAGAAATCTTTATGAGCGATGTGGTTTCGGAAATCGAAGAGATAGTCAACCGGGAGACGCGAGCCTGGGACAGTCAGGACGCGGACCTTTTGATGACCGTGTTTCACCCCGATATGGTATGGCCCTGGCCGCGAACGCCCGCGTCTCACGACCCGACGGATTGGGTCATGGAATTGGGCCGGTATGATTACGCAAGATGGAAGAGCGGCTGGCAGGAATTGTTCGACACTCACACGCTCATTCACAACCGTCGGGAGATCAAAAAGATCGTCGTGTCTAAGGAAGGCGACGGCGCATTCGCCGTAGTCGATATAGACACGCTCTGGCGCGACGGGCAAGGCCGAGATAATCACTGGAAAGGCCGCGTCTGCAAAGTCTATTCAAAGGTGGGAGAAGACTGGAAGATGACCATGCACACGGGCGTGCTCGATTATTCATCTCTCGCGGACGAGTCAGGATGAATCATAACTCGGAATCGAAATGAAATAGCAAAATCGAGAGGGTTCAACCGTATGGAGATTCAAGAGATAGTTCCCCTAAATATGGAAATATATTCCGATTCAGAGGTGAAGGTGAACGGGGACTATAGGCTCCCGCCAGTCTCTCCAAAGAGACTTTTGTTTATGATCTTGCTGGATTTGAGCTTTCTCATTTCCAACCCTGATTTTAAAAATCAAATCATAAACAACCCATTTAACGCGAAGATAGAACGTCTATCTTTGATTCGCGTTAAACTTGTTATCTTCTTATGCGTTCTAATTTTTACGTTGAAGACCTCCTTCAACAACTCCCTAATCAGAGTTTCAAAGATCTTCACAAGCAGAAAAACAGTAACAGATTTGTCAGTTGTCAAACAAGAAAAAGCTTCCACCTTTTTCATCATTTTTTGATATAGTGAGAATGTGAATATGATACTCAAAGAACTGGAAATTCACACAGGCACTTTTCCCCGAAAGGCCGTGGAAGAAGCCATCGCCAGGAGAGAAGAGATGATCCCTCATCTCCTGGAAGTTCTCGAATACACAGTCGAGAATGCCGAGGCGTTGCTTGAGCGGGATGAGTACATGGCGCATCTCTATGCCATGTACTTGCTGGCCCAGTTTCGCGAGAAGCGCGCATATCCTCTGATCATGAAGTTCCTCTCTATTCCGGGAGACACGGCGGCGGAATTAATAGGGGGCACGGTTACGGAAGGTCTTAAAAATATCCTGGCTTCCGTATCCTGCGGCGATACGAGCCTGATTATAGAGTTGGCGGAAAACGAGGAAGCAAACGAATACGTGCGAGGCGCGGCATTAGAGAGCTTGCTGGTTTTAGTCGTCTGCGGTGAAAGATCGCGGGAAGAAGTGCTGGATTATTATAAGAGCCTGTTCCGGGGCAAACTGAAAAGAGAGCCTCAACACGTCTGGGGCGTTCTCATTTATTGCTGCACGAGGTTGTGCCCTGAAGAGGTCTATGAGGACATAAAACAGGTTTATGAAGAAGACCTGGCAGATCCGTTTTATGTCGACCTTGATTACGTAAATGAAGCGATGGCCGCCGGCAAGGAAAAGATGCTGGCCGAGCTTCGAGCCGACAGATTCAATCTCATCGAAGATACCGTAGCAGAGATGCACTGGTGGGCCGCCTTCAAGCAACCTGAGACGCGCTCGTCGGTCGCCTTCAAGCAACCTGAGCAGTCCAGTATCGCTCTTCCTGCGGCGCGCTTCGAATCGAACACCTTATCCCCTGAAGTTGAAAAGCCGCAACCCTACCGGGCGGAGAAGAAGATAGGGCGTAACCAGCCCTGCCCCTGTGGGAGCGGGAAAAAATATAAGAAGTGCTGCGGGAAATGAGCGGCTTCATCAATGATGCTGCGGGCGCGCCCTGCCCGCGTTTGAAGTCAGCCTTATCTCCACGCCGCGAAGCTCGGCCCTATGATCGCCGCATTGAAGAACAATCGCATAGTCGAAAGCTGAGTCGCGCGGAAATTCGGATCGTCGGCAAACAAAATCGCCTGCCCTCGCCCTATGCGCTCCTGCCACAGGTAAAGCGTCTTCGCCATGGCCTTGCGCGTTTCGGGCCACATGAAACCCGCGAGCCGCAACTCGTCTTCGCCCGGATAAGCCGCGACGTTCTTGCCCTGACGGCTGATCGTGAATGCGTAGTTCGACGAAACGGTCGCGCCTATATCGTCCGCGTAGCCGAAGCCCAGAAAATGCTCCGGGTCTATCTTCACTCTGAGGAGCGCCCCGCTCGTCCGGGGCAATTCCATATCGCGGGTGACGGGTTTCGATTCATTCTCTTTCGCTTTGTCGGCCTGATTGTCTTTGCCGCTTGATTGACTGTTATCGCTCGCGTTTGATGAAGGCGCGTTTCCGTCTTCTTCGCTCTCTTCGAAAAAGAGTCGCACGGTCGCCTGATGCCGCTTGAGCGTCGCGCTCGTCCATTCGACCCCTTTGCGAGTGGCGAAAGCGGCTGCGCCTTTTACGAGCACGAGCGTGCCGCCGTCTTCGGCCCATCGGCGCAGGCGAGCGATTCCGCCCTCGCCGAGCATATCCTGATAATCGGCAGGCGAGCCGTGAGGGAAGATTATGCAATCGTAGCGTGTGAGCTGGCTCGATTTGAGTTGTTCGATTTTGATTGCCGTAAAACCGAGGCCGAGTCTTCGCTCAAGCGTAAACCACGTCGCGCCATAAGCGCGGTCATCGGTCGGCTCGTCCGTAATGACGGCTATGCGAGGCGCGCGGAGTTCCACGATAGGGTCTTCACCGAGATCCGGCCCCGACTCTACTCGCGCGCTGTTGAGCGCATATACGGTCACGCCTGTTTCAGTTGCGAGCGCACTGATGCGGTCGTGAAGCGAAGCGGGATTGCGCTCGACCCGCGCTATCACAGAGCCGCGCGGAAAATCCCGGCCGCCGACACGGAAAGGTTCTGTTGCGATGGCTGTGTTGAAGTTCTCTTTCAGCAATTGCGCGAGCAATCTCATCGAGCCGAATGATTCGGGGCTGAATGCGTAACCGTAAGTCGCTCGCGCAACGGATGAATTGACTGAGGGCGCAGGCATTGCATCGACGCGCGTAAGCCCTGTGGCCGGAGGCGCATCTTCGGACCAGTACGCCTCGATGCCGTAAAGTATCGGAAGCGACCATGCTGTAGTATCATAGAAGCCGTCGCGCCATCGCTCGCCCATAAGTTCGGCCCGTTTCTTCTTTCGCTCTTCGTTCTTGAGGAAATCTTCTTTGAAAGCCGGTTCCGGTTCGAGAATGGCGCGAGCCAATCGCTTCTGAGGCTGCGCCATCGAAATGATGTAAGAGCCTGCGGGAATCTCGCGTGCGCCCGGAGGGGCGCCCATATAGTTGTGAGCGCGCGCGAGTTTGATGGGCGCGCTCGTGCGATGGACCTCTATGCGCTGTGCGCGAAGAGTCTCCACGAGCATACGCGCGCGAGCTTCGTCTTTGCCAGGAACGAGGATTATTTGCTTCATCGCCTCGCGCGCGCCTTCTTCGATGGCAGATTTCTTGTACTGATAAAAATCGCGCAGCCGCCGGTCTTTGTCTTCAGCCGTCAGCTTCAAGGTCGCCATCGTCCCCGTGAAGTGATGAAGGATGCCGTCGCGCAGAGTCAGAATGGTCTTGTCTTCGCGCTCGAAGGCCATTCCTTTGCTGCCGCCGCCGTCTGTCTCGAACGTCATCCCGACGGAGCCGTTGAGGGTCGGCCACGAATCCCAGAAGCCTGCATAAAAGAGATCGAAACGGCCGCGGCGATAATAACTCGCGCCCTGACAGTCGAGCGCCGCGCCTATGGCATTGCCGTAGCGGCTCATCCAATCGACCTGATTGGCAGTGACGTTGAGGTTGATCGCTTCGGCAGGCGGCGGAAAGAACATGTTCTTTGTCTGGCCGTGATGATCGACGAAGACTACGGGGTTCCACTCTCCGAATGCAAGGACCAGGGCAGAGGTTTCAGGCTGAGTGACGAAGAATGCATCGCGGTTCAAATCTATCTGATAGTGATTGTTGTTCGTGCTCATGCCCCAGGGCGCGTGATGCTCGGCTGCGGCAGGGTCGGCCGTGCCGTCGGGGCTGACCTGCGCGCTGTTATACCAAGCGACGAATCGCTCGTGGCTTTCGGGATTGTGCGCGGGGTTGATTATGGTCACGAGGCGGTCGACTATAGAGCGCGTCACCTCGTCCGTGCCTGCGGCGAGTTGATAGCTCGTCTGAATCGCCGCTTCGAAAGCGGCCGATTCGTTGCCGTCGTTCGCGTAATTCATCCAGGCAACGGCGGGCATAGTGGTCGCAAGTCGTTCGGCATCCGTGTCGGTCGTTGTGCGGGGGTCGGCCAGACGGTTCATTGCGGACTGCACGGTGTCGAGATGAGCGAGGTTTGCAGGCGATGAAACTATTATCAAATAGAGCGGGCGGCGCTCGACCGATTCGCCATAGCGCAATATCTTCACCCGGTTTGAAGATTTGATGGCGTTCAACCAGCGTTCGAGTCCCGCGTAATCGGTGTGATAAGAGCCGATTGGATAACCCAGCACCGCCTCCGGCGTGGGCACCGAAGAGTCGTAGGTGCCGCCGGGGAAGAATTCGAACGCTTGCGCTTCGGCTCTGTATGGCGCGAGTGCGAAAAAGGAAAAAATTATCAGCGCGCATAAGATGGTCTTTGACATGCCGCCCTCCGAGGTAAGGAAAATTTGAAGCGAGCGGAACTTATCATGCCTGATGAGACCGGGGCAACCGCGCCCCGCATCGATAGCAGTTGCGGTGTTTCAGAAAGCATGAAGTGCAAAGGTATTGTCACGCATCACGCATCACCCGTCACGGTCAAGCTTCAATCATCTTGCATAAGCTGCGCGCCGTGATTAGACTGCGGTAAGCGCCTGTTAGCGTACTCGAAAAAGCGGGCGCTCGATTTAGAGTTTTCATCGCGTTCAATGGCCCGGATTTTACCTGAAGAGATAGAAACATATCGTGACCACATGTGGCGGCGCACCCCCGATTTGCGTATCGAGAGCGCAATCGAAGCCGAACAGTTGGTCGAAGACGTGGGCTTCTGCGCGGCGCTTACGGACGCGCGCAGGGGCGGACCTTCGCTCTACGTGGCGGTGTGCGGGCGGCGCGATGCACACCTTCCGCGCAACGTTCAGAAAGACCCCGAAGCGAGCCTCGCCTGGACACTCAAAGACGATGTTATGCAGAGGGGCCGCGTCTATTATGCAAAACTCGGAAAGGGGCGGGCCACATTCGTCGCGCCGCGCTTGATACCTCATTTCAACGCCCTCTGGGGCGTGCCTCGCAGAAAGGAATCCGAGATGCTTTCATCGGATGCCCGCGCCGTGTTGAAGGTCTTGCGCCGCGAATGGGAGATGGCCACAGGCGACCTGCGCAAAGAGTCGGGCATAGAGGAGCGCAAACGGTTCACTCGCGCCCTTGACGAACTTCAAAGGGCGATGAAGGTGATACCGGGAGAGGCGCTCTACAAACCCTGGTTCACTTATATATGGATGATCTCTGAGGGGCGATTTGCAAAGGAACTGGCCGTGAAGGTAAAGCGCGAGACGGCCTTGCGCGAAGTGGCCCGCGCCTACTTGAAGGGCGCGGGGATGACCCTGCGCGGAGAGCTTGCAAAAATGACGGGCCTCTCGCGTCCTGACGCGGGACGGGGCAATCACGCGCTCGTGGATGAAGAGTATGCCGAGCGGGTTGGAGAGGGTGTTTATCGTCTCGCACAGATTGACTACACAGAATCGCACCCGTAGGTATAAGATTTTCTGAAATGAACACCAGAGAGGAAAATATCGCTCAGGCAATCGATGGCCTGGGCATTATGTACCGTGCATTGGATTCGCTGCGGGAAGATGTGCTGCCGGTCAATCCCCGGCTCTTCGCAGTGATGGCGGAAGGGCCGCTCGATCAAATGCGAAACCTGCTTGACCAGATTGACATATTGATCGGCACAGATGCAACTGAAGAAATCAGGATGAGCGAAGAGCACGAAGAGGCGTTGGACAGACGATGAAGAAGCAACGATATAAAACCTGGTGGGAATTGCATCGCCGCGTCGCCAAAGGCGAGTCGCTGTCAGATAAAGAGCGCCATGCCTATGAAGCCGGACGCGCTGAATTGGAAGCCGAGGAATGGGCTGGGTTACGACAGCACTCGCCTGATCTGCGCTCGCTACAGACGAGGCTGCGCAAGTTGACAAGACGTAATCAAAAACTGGTTCGGCAAGAAGCAGAGTTGCGCGAGCGCGCTGTAGAACTCGAACGACAATATCTGGCCTTGACCGGCGAAAAGCTTGGCCTTGAAGTCTGAATGGCGCATCCTCGACACGAGCAGGTTCGCCGCGTATACCCACTTTCACACTTCATCAACTTCGATCTCTTTCAAATAACGCGCCGCATCGGTCGGATTCAGAGGGTTTATGTATATGCCGCTGCCCTGCTCGAACCCTGCCCAGATGGTCGTGCGAACGAGTATCTCTATGTGCCAGTGGAAATCTTCTTTTATAGTCATGTAGTTGCCCATCCTCGGCCGCACCGACAGGTTTGGCGCGGAGTGTATGTAAAAATTATAGGGCGGATTGCCGAGCAGTTTGTAGACCTTCATCAGCACGGTCTTCAATATACCGGCAAGCTCGACGCGCTCTTCGGGCGTGGTCTGTATGAAACTGTGCTGATGGGTTTTCGGAAGGATGTGTATCTCGTAGGGCATGCGTGCGGCAAACGGTATGCAAGCGATGAAGTTATCGCTTTCCGCCACCAATCGGTCGCGCTGATACACCTCGACAAGGACCGAGCCGTCCGGGTTGTATATCCTGTTCTCGTAGTAGAAGAGTTGCTCTATCTGCCGACACCATATACAGCCTTCGCCCCCTTCGTAATGCTTTTTGGCCCGGCTCAATTTGACTTTGAGCGCGTCGGGAACGACCGTAGTCGCTATGATCTGAGCGTGCGGGTGAGTGAGAGAAGCGCCCGCCGCTCTGCCGTGATTCTTGAATACCAGAACATACTTGAGCTTGGGGTCGCGTTCGAGGTCTACGTGGCGTTCCCACCAGGTATCGACTATTCGCGTGACCTGTTCGGGCGGCTGGTGTTCGATGTATATGTCGTGTTCGGGCGATTCGATGACGACTTCGTGCGCGCCGTAACCGGTGGCTATTTGAAACATGCCGACCCGTCGCAGGTTGATCTCCGGGAAGATGCCGAAGGCGGGAAACTTGTTGGGCACGACTCGCGTGAGCCACCCCGAAGAGTTGGGCGGCTCGCCGTTCTTGCGAATGGTGAATATCTCAGGCGGGGTCTGCTCTTCGTGTCCATAGCAAAACGGGCATCGCGCCCGCGCTTCGGGGGTCTCTTCTTCGCGGCGCGGTTCGGGGGGGTCGGGTCGCTCGGCGCGCGCAGTTGAAATGATCACCCATCGCCCGCTGATGGGGTCTTTTCTAAGTTCAGGATTTATATTCGACATACTATTCCTTAATCGGCCGGACGCCTCCTGCACCCCTCTTTATCAACCTTATGTCAGGCAGGCAGGACCGTCAATATACTTTTGACTGCGCCGCCCGTCAACGCCGAAAGGCCCGGAGAAAAAATTCGCAGGAATAAAAACACCATTGCGACAGATTTTAATTATCAAAATCTGCGGCTATCTGTTAAACTTTGGGGCAGGCATAAGAATCAACGCTCCAGCCCGGTCGTGATTTTTTAGATGTGCCGATTTAATCGGAATTCGGAGGATTTATGAAGCCCTTTACACCCGTGCGAATGACAGCCATCTCCATCCTTTTAGCGTCGCTTCTCGTAGGCTCTCTAATCCCGAACCCTGTCGTCTCTGCGCAGAGCGGCCGACAGCCGACAAAAAAATCGGTCGAGAAAAAGACCGATGCGCAGAAGGGAGCGCAAAAGCCAGGCAATCCCGCACAAGACCCGGACGAAATTCCCATACCGCGAGACCTTCAGGACCAGCCGCCTCTCAAGCTCTCGACCCAGGTCGTCAACGTGGATGTCACCGTGGTCGACAAGAAGACTCGCCGACTGCTGACCGATCTCAAAAAGGAGAGCTTCACCATCTACGAAGATGGGGTCAAACAGGAGGTGACGAATTTTGCCAGCGGCGAAGGGCCTATGACGGTCGTGCTCCTGATAGATAACGGATTCCAGAACAGGTACTTGCAAAGCTGGACAACCCCGGCGCTCGCCCAGGAGATATTCCAATCGGCGGCCGCTTTCGTTCAGGGATTCGTCAAACCCGAAGATTTCGTCGCCCTCGTCACCTTCAGCATGCGGATAAAGGTGATACAGGACTTCACGGGCGACCGCAACAAACTCTACGGCGCGCTCGTTGCAGCCTCCCGCGACACGCTGAACTTCAGCGAATCGAACATCTACGACGCCCTGGCGTTCGCTCTGACTGGCGGCAAGGCCATACAGTTGTTCGAAGAGGAAGGGGGACCGAGCGAATATGTGGGACTCGAAGAAATCGAAGGCCATACGGCGGTCATACTTATAACATCAGGCATAGACACCTTCAGCCGCATCACCTACGACAAGGCGCTCAAAACAGTCTCTGGCGCGGGCGTGCCCATCTTCACGGTCGGCGTGGGAAACCTCTTCTTCAAGAAATACGAACACCAGATGTCGGGACCGCAGAGGCTCACTTATTTGATGGCCTTCAATCAACTCAAGTCTTTCGCCGAACGCAGCGGCGGCGAGTATTTCCCCATGACCTTCGAAGGGGAGATACCCCAGATCATGCGCAATATAGAGGTGTTGCTCCGCAATCAGTACAGCGTCGGTTATGTGCCGTCAAATACGAGGCGCGAAGGCAAAGAGCGCAAGATAAAAGTAGAAATCGATATTAACGGTGACGGCAAGCCCGATACTAAACAGCTTGAGGTGAATAACCGGCAGCGATATATCGAGCCGGATGATACTCCTGATTCGAAAGACTGACGAGCGCGAAAGCGTCCGCCGTAAAGATTTCTTTCTCACAAAGATTTCTTTCTTACGTCTGCCGACGAGTTGCTGATCGCCTCACATATTCGAACGCAAAAGGTTGGAATTCGATTTGCCTGTGGCCGAAGAAACGGATTTAGAAGCCATATTCGATCAGGCGCTGCGGGCGGTTGTAAAAAAAGAACCACTCCCTCCCATAGAAGTCCGTTTCTACCCTTATGCCGGACTCTCATCAACCATCAGACTGCGCAGAGGGCGAATATACGTTCGCCTTTCAGACATCCTGTGCGAGTCGCCGCCCGAAATCCTTCACGCTCTCGCCTGCATACTCGTAGCGAAGCTCTATCGCCTCAAACCCTCGAAAGAGCACGAGCGCGCCTACAAGCAGTACACTTTGCTTCCTGAAATAGTAGAGGCTTCGGAATCCACGCGCCGGACGCGGGGTTATAAGATCACGACTTCGCCGCGCGGCAAGGTCTATGATCTGGAAGAGTTGTTTTCCGACCTCAACCATCGCTACTTCGCGGGCCGACTCGAACGCCCCGACCTCTCCTGGAGCCAGAAGCGCACGCGGCGCATACTGGGCCATCACGACCACATTCACGGCGCTATAGTAGTCAGCCGCACGCTCGATGATACCCGCATCCCGCGCTTCGTCGTCGAATATGTGCTCTATCACGAGATGCTGCATGTCGCGCATCCTCCGCGAGTGGTCTCGGGCCGGACTATCTATCACAGCCGTCAGTTCCGCAGCGATGAACGCCGATTCGAGCGTTTTGACGAAGTCCTCAAGTGGATGGAACGCCTGGCTTCGCCTGTGCGCCGCAAGAGTAAAAAATCGCGCCGCCGATAAGCGGTCGATAAGCAATGGAACAAAAAATCGAATATCTCGTTAAATGGGCATGAGCGGATGTTTCAGACATCGGCTGGAAGAGATACGGAGCAGATAAAGATTTCTTTCTTAGGCGCTCTCGTATCGCTTCCGAAGAAATGAGAGCCTGAGTTCAGAACAGACAATCCTTCTCCTTAAGAAACGGGGCGCTAGAGCAAGCGCCCCGTTTCACTTTGCAGTCACTCTCTTCGATGAAGAGGCCCGGTTTGCACTCCGTCAACCATTTTATCTATACTCGAAAATCTCCCGAGGAGGACGAATGAGAATCACGGGTCTGGTCCGGTTTTTCAACCATGTTCGGTCCCGACTGCAAGCCGGTCTTAAACCGGACGAAGTTGAAACATTCAAAAAGCAGGTGCAAGGAATCGTCCGGGACGTGGAAGAGATGTGCCGAGCGTCGGGCGTGACTCCCGACCATCTGCCCGGCCCGTCGCGCAGGGCATACCTGTTTTTGAAGGAGATCGACCTCGACAACCTGCCCGTGGCAGCGGATGATGCGACTGTCGCGTCTGCGACTTCCTTCAGAATCAAGAACGTCGTGAAGGTTGGAGACTATTTCGCCGACAAACTCTGGCGACAGCTCATCACGTTGGTCGACTCTTCGGCCGCGCGCGCTCAGTTGAAACGGGAGATGGACGGCCAGATTTCGGCCATCGAGCGAATTTGCGCGAAGTATGATACAACGCCCTCAACTCTTGAGGCTCCATCGAAGCGCGTCTACTGCTGGCTGAAATTTCTCTGGAGCGGAGAGAATCTGACATCGCACCTGGAGGCTCTGCAACGCGCCAGGGATGCCCTGCGTGAATATCAGCCGCATATCGCTCGTCGAGTCGATATGCATCTGATCAGCATGAATGCGCTCTGGCGCAAGCGGCAGTACAGGAACGCCGTGTTGTTCAAGGTCAATGAAGGATTCCTGAGCGCGGACGCGACCGTATGGCGGGCTATCGTTCATATCGCCGCGCAAGAGCGCGAGAGGGCGAGGGACCGACTCATCAGCGACTTTGCCGAGTCCGACGATTTCAGCGAAGTGCTCTTTGAAATGGAGTCGTTCGCCTCATCGCCGACCGGGTCGGCGCGAGGGCACGCTCACGACCTGGATGAGAGTTTCGACCGGGTGAACCGAGCCTACTTCGGCGGACAGATGCCCAGGCCCGGCCTTGTTTGGAATCGCACCCTCACGGCGAGGAAATTCGGTCATTACCAGCCGAGTAGAGATACTCTGATGATCTCAGTCTCGCTGGACGACCCCCTTGTGCCGGCCTGTGTCGTTGACTTCGTGATGTACCATGAACTGCTGCACAAAAAGCATGGAGTGACGACGGTGGGCGGCCGCCAACTGGCTCATAGCCCCGGCTTTCGGGCGGATGAGCGACGGTTTGCCGACTATACGGAAGCCAAGCGCCGTCTCGATGAGATAGCCTTCAGACAGCGAGGTCTGAGCGTACTGACGATGGCGGCGGACCCGGATGACGACGATGATTGAACGAAGTTATGGTACGTCCTGAACATCTCCTCAAGCCCTCCCTGACGGTCTTGATACCTGGACTTCTTCTACCAATATCGTGTGGCTCGATTTAATGCGTGGCTGACGGCTGACGATAAAAATAATTTTCGAAACTTAATAAAGGCACTCGCGTTATTTAAGGTGTGAGTGAAAGACAGCGACGATCTACGATGATTTCTAATGCGCCTGAGAGTCGCAGATCGAAACTGTTTATCGTTGTCGCTTTGGGGTGAATCCTCCTCAATTATTGGGCGCTGCGGCTAAGACGATAGTTCTCCTCTACTGAGCCGGCCGCAGCGCCTGATCTTTTCCCAAGTCCACACCCATCAGCCATCAATGTTCAGCCGTCAGTCTGATAGCTGATCTTTCTTCGACCACAGATTACACAGATTTCACGGATCGTCGGAAGAAAGAAATCTTTTGTAGAGGGCTTCTGCCCTCCACTGTGTTATC
>JAKEHD010000245.1 GCA_022615215.1 Blastocatellia bacterium | reverse complement strand
GCTCAAGCTCCTGGCTCTGTATAATTTCTGACTGGCAAGTCCCACTTTTAATCACACCCCTGAACACATACAAATAAAACATCCGGTTGAAGAAACCGCTGACGGCAAAGTATATTGATAAGCTTGGTTAAAGAATCGATATGAACGATAAACTTCTGGTCATAGGTCTCGACGGCGCTTCCTTCAATGTGCTGGACGCATTGATTGAAAAAGGCTACCTGCCGAATCTTGCCAATCTGATCGCAGAGGGGTCGCGCGCCAATCTCGAAACGACCTTTCCGCCGATAACGGCGGTCGCGTGGTCTTCTTTCATGACGGGCAAGAACCCCGGCAAACACGGCATATTCGAGTTCATCCTGCGCCGTCACTCGTCGAAACGCGAACTTGCGGTAAATGCCACATTCCGCGAAGGCCGCGCGCTCTGGGACATGCTCTCGGATGCAGGGAAACGAGTCGCCGTGCATAACTTTCCCTGCACCTATCCGCCCCACGAAATTAACGGACTCATGATAGCCGACTTCATGACGCCGCGCGGACGCAAGGATATAACTTATCCGGCGGGGCTGCTTGAGGAGCTTGAAGAGCGATTCGGTCCCTATCGCCTTCATCTCTCTCAAACTTACGGGGGCGCGGGCGCAGCGGGAGTGCTCGACGAACTCTTCGACGAACTCGATTATAAAATCCAGGTGACGCGCTATCTGATGACCCGTTATGAGTGGGACGCTTTCTTTCAATACTTCTGGGGCACCGACCGCATTCAACACGAGCTATGGCATGTAATAGACGACTCGCACCCTCGACACGACCCGGAAGAAGCCCGGCTCTATCGCGAAAGGGTCTATGAATACTTCCGGCGCGTCGATGATGCGGTAGGGCAACTCATAACCTTCGCCGGGCGCGACGCGATGGTCTGGATTGCGTCGGATCACGGATTCGGTCCCGCGCACAAATACTGTTCGTTCAATATCTGGCTGCTTCAGGAAGGCTTTCTGAATATGAAACGCGACCGGCTGACGCGACTCAAGAATATGCTCTTCCGCGCGGGCCTTACGCCTGAGACAGCCTTCCGCGTAGTGAAGAAACTTCCGCTCGGACGCTTGCGCCCTGCGCGCGGCGTAAGTTCGCAGCCGGGCGCGTCCAAGCTCCTCAGTACGCTCTTTCTCTCTTTCAACGATGTCGACTGGTCGCGCACGGTCGCGTTCTCCAAGGGCAACTACGGTCAGATATACGTGAACCTGAAAGGGCGTGAGCCTGAGGGCGCGGTCGAAGAGAGCGACTACGACGCCGTCTGCGAGAAGATAATCGAGCGATTGCGCGACTTGAAAGACCCTCTCACGGGTCGGCCCTTGATCGGAGAAGTATTTCGCCGCGAGGAGATATACAGCGGGCCAAGAGTTGCGGACGCGCCCGACATAGCCTTCCTTCCGAGCGATATGCGATACCTGCCACTTGGGAACGCCGATTTCACGTCTAACAAATTCATCTCAGACGCCTTCGGCATATCGGGCTGCCATCGCATGCACGGCGTTTTGATCGCCAAGGGCGGCCCTGTGAAGGTCGGCTTTCAAGCGGACGAAGCGCGCATAACGGATGTCGCTCCTACGCTGCTATATTTGCTCGGCTATGAGGTGCCCGACGATATGGACGGCCGTGTGCTCGAAGAAATGATTTCAGAGGAATATCTCGCCTCGCGGCCCGTCCGTTTCGCGGCTTCAGCCGGAGAAGAACGAGACCAGGAAATCAAATATTCCGAAGAAGAGAACGAAGAGATCATAGAGAGATTGAAGAACCTCGGATACATAGGCTAGTCAGCTATCAGCCATCAGTCTTCAGCCCTCAGTTTTCCGCTCTGTAGCTGATAGCTGATAGCTGATGGCTGACACTACGGATTGCCTACAGGAAAAAATTCGGATGACTGATCTATCAACGGCCCCGAAAGAGTTGTCATCGGTTTCCTCTGCACCCTTGCAAATGGCCTGGCTGGATCGTCGCCGTCTCTTCTTCATCGTGCTGGTTGTGGCTGCCATTATCTACTCGCAGGCGGGGCTGTGGAAACGCCCCGTCCGCGCTGACCGAGCGATTTGGGATTACTTCGCACAGGTCATAGCGCGCGGCGGCGTCCCTTACCGCGATGTCGTCGAAATCAAAACTCCACTGTCTGCTTATATTAGTGCAGGGGCGATTCTCGCGGGACGACCTTTTGGCCTGCGAGATGTCATCGCTATCCGTCTGGTTTACATCTTTCTTGCGGCCCTGACCGTAGCATTCACCTTTCTTGTTGCACACTGCTATTTTCGCAGCCGTCGCATAGCTCTGCTTGCGGCAACCGTGATGCTCGCTTTCAACTCGTTCGCCATTTTAAGCAGCAGCGGCACGCAGCCGAAAACGCTCGTGATGTTATTCGGCCTGATGGCGCTATGGGCGGTGATGCGAGAGCGTCCCTTCGCGGCGGGACTCTTCGGGATGCTCTCGATGTTGAGCTGGCAGCCGGGATTGCTCTTTGCGGGAGTAGCCTTGCTCGCGTTTTCGCGTCACCTGACAAGGTGGCGGGACGGCAAGGCTCTGAAAGTGATCGCCGGCGCAGCGGTGCCGCTTGTGATATTTGTGATGTACTTATGGATGGCGGGCGGGCTGAGGGATTTTTATCTATGGTGTTTTCACTATAACTATACCGTCTATGGGCCGCGCGAATCCCGCTCGTTGCAAGGATCGCTCGAACAACTGCGCCGTCTGATTCATGGCAATTATAGCTCTGAAACGATTTACTTCTATCTGGCCGTTGCGGGTACAGTGATCGCTTTTGTAAAAGAAGGTCTGAGAACGAAAGCGGACGGTATAAAGGGCTTGCTCGACCGAGCGCCGCATCACGCGATGCTGATTGCGCCTCTGGCCTATTTCGCGTTCTGCGCGGTCAACCTACAGGGCGCTGCGGACCTCTTCCCGTTGCTGCCCTTCGTGGGCATATTCGCAGCCGTCGCCGCCGTTTTCACGCTCGACCGTGCAGCCTTGCTTGTCAAGAGATTGACCCCGAGGCTGCATACTTCCACGCTTAAAATTGCCGCCTTCGTTCCGGTTCTGGGTATTATATTTTTCTCAAGCGTTGCCGACACATTTTTCTTCGAAGTCGAACGGGTGACGCTTCAGGACCAGGAAGAGGTAGTGGAGGAGATGCGCGCGCATCTTGAGCCGGGCGATAAGATATTCGTTCACGGTCAGGCGGAGTTGCTCGTCCTGAGCCGTTTGCCCAATGCAAGCAAGTATTTCTTCTTTGATCGCGGCAAAGACGCATATCTCGATCAGATAGAGCCGGGCGGATTC
>JAKEHD010000244.1 GCA_022615215.1 Blastocatellia bacterium | reverse complement strand
TCTCATGTGACCTCCATAAAGAAAGTTGTGGTTGTGTTTGTGAAGGCGGAAGAAAGAAATCTTTAAGCGAAACAAGCAGCCGCCCTCATCCGGTCATGGCGTAAAAGGGAGAGAAACCGGCTCACAGGTTTGAAAAAAATAAGGGCAAGCCGGATCGAGGTAAAAGCATGGTCTCAGCTATCAGCCCTCAGCTATCAGCTATCAGAGCATAAGCTGACGGCTGACGGCTGACGGCTGACGTGTGCCGACGACACTTGCTGCTTCACTGATTCGGATGATCTTTGGCCGCTTTCACAACCTTTATAGCCTCGGGTTGATTCGACTCTGGCGCGCTTTGCTCGGTGCTTTGACCGAAGGCGTCAGGGTGGAGGTATGTGCCGCGCTCATGATCGGATTTGTCTTCTTCGACAGGTATGCGGTGGGCATTGGCGTAAGGATCCTGCCGTATGCCTGTCACCTGCCACGATACCTCCATGCCGGGCTTGCTCCCTGCGATCTTGAAGCGATTGCCCTTGATTTTCTCTGCGACGTAAAGATTCGGACCCGGCGCACCGACTGCGGTCAGTTGATAGCGGAAGTCGCGGTTGAGGGCCTCGAACCATTCGGGCAGCGTGACGAGTGCTTCGCCATTCTCGTCTGTGATGACATTGCCGTTGTAGATGTTCATCATATCAGGAGATTCGACGAATGAGTGATAGAGGAACCTGTTTTGAGGGTCGAGGGGATGATCTATCTTGAAGGAGCCTCCGCCTTTCGAGAGCGTGCCCAGCACGTTGAGATTGTGAGGGACGACCACAGTGTCAGCCCCAGGCGTCCTGCCCAGCACGATAGTATTGCTGGTGAAGACTCTTGCCCCTGCGCCGATGGCGGTGGCAAACGACAGATTGGTGAACTCCACCTCCGCAAGCGCGCCAATGATTGTGTTGTTGTTGCCCGTTATGTTGTTTTGGCCAGCGAAGCTTCCGAAGAAGATGTTGAAGTTGCCTGTTGTGTTGCGAACGCCAGCGGATTCTCCGAAGAAGGCGTTGGAGAAGCCCGTTGTGTTGTCCTGGCCAGCGGAACTCCCGAAGAAGGTGTTTAAAATGCCCGTGGTGTTGTCTTGGCCGGCGAGGCTTCCGAAGAAGGAGTTTCGGAAGCCCGTTGTTGTTAAAGCGCCAGCAGAGGATCCGAAGAAGGAGTTTCGGGAGCCCGTTGTTGTTAAAGCGCCAGCAGAGGATCCGAAGAAGGAGTTTCGGGAGCCCGTTGTATTGTTCCGGCCAGCGGAGCTGCCGAAGAAGGCGTTTTGGCTGCCTGTTATGTTGGAAGAGCCGGCTTGATTGCCCGCGAAGGTGTTGTCAACCCCCGGAGAGCTTATCCCCACACCCGGCGGTCCCTGTGATCCTTGCGGTCCCTGTGGCCCTTGCGCTCCGGCGGGCCCTTGCGGACCTTGCGCCCCGGTTTCGCCCTGTGGTCCCTGCTCGCCTTGTGCTCCCAGAGGCCCTATCAGCCCTTCCGGTCCCTGCTCGCCTTCCGGTCCCTGTGGCCCTTCCGGCCCCTGCTCCCCCTGCGGTCCTACTGCAAAGTCCACGAACGCCAGACTCGTGAACGTCTCATCTATCTCGTTGTAGCGGTCTGACTGCGAACCCAACGATACACTCAACTCTGATCTCACCTTACCTACTCCTACCTCCGAGGGTGGGATGAAACTCAACTTCACTCCGAAACCCTCTCCCGCCCCGAACACCTTGTCCTTTTGCAGGTAGGTGATTATTACCCTGCGGTTCGCTGCATCTATCACCACGCCGAAATCGGCTGGCGTAAGCGTCGCTGAATTAACAAGCACCGCGCTCTCAAGCACGAAGTCAGTTCCCGATGCCGCGTCGAAGCTGAATCGAAACTCGTCGCCGTAGGAGAGGGCCTGCGTAGAATCGGGGTTGGAGTTAGAGACCGAGAGCAGAAGGTTGGCCGTCTGAGATACGGAGAAGACTTGAGGCGAGACTGAAACGCGCGGTGTGATGAGGTTATTAGACTGAGCGAGCGCGGCTCTGGGAGCAAGCGCAAGCATCAGCCCGAGGATGATCGTTAAGGCAAAGTGTCGTTTCATTTTATAGCTCCTTAAATTAGAGATGATCGGCAACGAACGAATCGAATTTGAGCCGATGAAGGCTGTTGTTTTGTCGCCCTCATCCAGTCATGGCGTAAAAGGGAGAAAAACCGGCTCACGGGTTTGATAAAAAATTTAAGGACAGTTGGGCGGGCCGCTTCTGCTTGCAGGCCCGCTTTTCGCGAGAGCTACTTATGGTTGAAACAAACGGCAAATACAATGTCGATAAAAAGGGCCGGATGCCTTATGCAACCGGCCCTTTCAGTGTGCTGCTCTGCGATCACTCTAATCTGGCGAGCACGAGCAGGCGTTGTTCGTCGTATCGCTGTCGCTGATCGTACAGGGGAATGCGCCCGGCGGCATCTGCAACGACGCGGACCCTCTCTCCTGGTTCATGTACAGAAATGCCTGCACCCTCCTGGTCGTCGTGAAGTGCGTCAGGTTCAACACCCCGTTCTTGTTGCCTATCGTCCCTACCCCTGTCGTCGTCTGCCCTCCGCAGCATATCCGGTACGTCCCGGCAAGCGGTCCCGTAGAGATGAACAGCACCGCTTTCCCAGGATCGGCGTCATCTTCTATGCACACATCAAAAGTTGAAACCGTGAAACTACACTGAGCGGTGTTGCCTGCCGTGTCTGTGACCGTGCAGGCGACTGTGGTCGTGCCGAGAGGAAATGCCGCCCCCGAAGGTGGATTGCAGACCACGCTCGCCACTGCGCAATTGTCGCCAACCGTTCCGGCGACTACAGACGGGGTGGCGTAGTTGACCACTGCCGTCGCGTCGCCCGGATTTACGGCAACAGAGGTGGTATTGTCCGGGCATAAGATGGAAGGTGATTCCGTGTCGAGAACCGTGACGGTGAAAGAGCAACCAGCCTGATTACCTGCTGCATCTTCCGCCGTGCAAATGACGGTCGTCGTGCCTGCGGAAAAAATGTGAGGCGAGGTGATGATCGTGCCGCCGATCTTGCAAACGGGCGTGATCGCGCCGCTGCAATTGTCCGAGGCCGTGACATTGAAGCTGACGGATGCCGAACACTGACCCGGAGTATTGTTTACAGTGATGGGCGAAGGACATGCAATCGAAGGCGACTGGTTGTCATTGACCGTGACGGTGAATGAACATTCAGCCGAATTGCCCGCCGCATCCTCGGCCGTGCAGGTGATGGTCGTAGTGCCTACGGGAAAGGTGTGAGGCGAGGTGATGGCTTTGCCGTCGATCTGGCAAACGGGCGTGATCGCGCCATCGCAATCGTCCGAAGCCGTGACGTTGAAGCTGACGGATGCCGAACACTGGCCCGCATCATTTGGCACCGTAATGGCGGACGGACCGACGACGACCGGCGGCTGCGCGTCGTTTACGGTGACGAGAAAGCTGCACGATGCGTCAGGCTCGACTCCGTTGGCAGCCGTGCAGTTGACCATTGTGGCACCGAGAGGGAATACGCTACCCGAAGGCGGCGTGCAGGTGATCTCAGGTTCCGGGAATCCTGTCGCGGTCGCCGTGAACTCGGCTACACCGGAGCAAGCTCCCGGAGTGTTGTCTATCATTATGTCTGCAGGACAGACTATTGCCGAAGGTGCATTGACCGTGAGCGTGAGCGTCACACTCGAAGTCGCGCCGCAGTTGTCTGTAACGATCCCCGTGCCCGTGAAGATGCCGGTAGGCCCTGCGTTGCTGATAGTCACCTCGCCCGTATTGGGATCGATATCTACAGTCCCTGTAAATCCGGGAGGCTCGACCGTCACCATCAAATCGACGAGCGTGCCGTTGTCTGATGGCGGCGCGCTCGGCGTTACAGTTACCGAATCGCCTTCGAGCACGGTCGTTGGCGGATAGGTGCCCAGCGAGGGAGGCGTGTTCTCAGTGACGTTGACGGTCAGGTTCGCGGTCGTCGTATCGCAGCCGTCGCTCACTTGCAGTTCGACGAGGTTCTGGCCCGGCACGGCCGTGCAATCGGCCGCGACGAGGGCTGTGATGTTGCCGTCGGTGTTTATGATGTTAGTGATGCTGATGCCTGCGGGTGCGGAGGTCACAGTTACTATTAGATCGCCTGCGGGCGATTCCTCGTCGCTCACTGTGGCGATGGTCGAAGCGAGGGCCGGGCTGCCCTGCTGTCGCGTTATGGTTTCCCCTGTAATATCCGGCGGAGTGTTCGCAGGGTCGCAGATGCAATCATTGAGGTATATGGACAGGTTATTGGAGGGCTGATTGACTACGACCAGGTCGGGTGCGTTGTCTCCATTGAAATCGCCCGTCCTGACATCGAAGGGATTTCCTCCGGCAGGGAATCTTATAGGCGTCCCGAATGTCCCGTTTCCGTTGCCGAATGCGACGGTCACTCCGAAGGTGAAAGCGGCGTTCGATATCGCGAGGTCCGGGTTTCCATCCCTGTTCAGATCGTCGACTGCTATCGAGCTTGGGTCGGGTGTGATTACGGGCGTGCCCGGAGTGAACGTGCCATTTCCATTGCCGAGCAGGATGGTAACTCTGCCGTCGTCGGTTTCGCGGATGGCGTCGTTGTTGGCCACTGCGAGGTCGGTTCGGTTATCGCGATTGAAATCGCCGGTTGCGACGAAAAAAGGGTTGGGGCCTCCGTTCACGGGCGAACCCGATGCCGGGCTGAAGCCGCCCAGTCCGTTCCCCAGAAGTATCGTCACGTTGTTATCGCAATTGTTCGTTACTGCGAGGTCTGCGTTCACGTCTGCATTGAAATTGCCGACTGCTACGGAGTTCGCTCCCCTGCCTACTGTTACAGGCGAACCCGGGGCCTGGCTGAAACCGCCGCTTCCGTTGCCGAGCAGGATGGTAACGCTGCCCGGGTTTGTGCAGGTGGGGGTGAAGTTGTTGTTCACCACTGCCAGGTCCAGGTTCGCATCTCCATTGAAATTGCCGACGGCGATCGACAGTGGGAAGCTGCCGACGGCGATGGGCGGGCCGACTGTGAAGCCGCCGTTTCCGTCACCGAGCAGTATGCGGACATGATTGAGGTTGCGATTGAGCAGGGCAAGATCGGGATTGTTGTCTCCATTGAAGTCTGCCGAAACAATACCAACCGGCCCGCGATGATCGGTCACACCCGCGAAGGTTATGTCCGACCTTGTGGGAAAAGTTCCCGTTCCATCGCCAAACCGTATCGTCACCTCGCCCGGACTGCCGGAGAGGTTCGGGGTGGCGAGGTCCAGGAAGCCGTCCGAGTCGAAGTCGGCGACCGCCACTCTTATGGGGCTGCCGCCTACTGCGACGGGCGAATCTGTGGCCTGAGTGAAGCTCGGGGTCAGACAGGGATCAGTAACCTGCGCGCGAGCGGGTACACCGAGCGGCGGGACTGCGGATGAAAGTGTGAAGGCCAGCAGCAAGCCGAAAATGAATGTTGCGCTTGCGTGATGAGTATTCATGATGTTCCTTTCCTCAATACAAAATGATTCACGATAAAGCGGGACGCGCTCGTGAAAGGTCCGTTTACCGCCCTCATCCGGTCATGGCGTAAAAGGGAGAAAAAGTGGCTCACGGATTTGAAAAATTAAGGGCGCAGCCTTGCTCATTTCAGAATGAATCGACCTCGGCGCGTTTTTCAGAATTTTAGTTGTGCTGGGCAATGTCGCGGATAATCGCTTATAATGGCCTGCAAGAAAATTGAGTGTATTACTTGATCGTTGGAATGAATGTATCGGATCAGAGAGGTAAGATGTCTGAGTTGCTGACTCCAACAAAAACCGATCAGGGCTGGGCGGTCACGATGACGCCGGAGATGGCGCGGGCCGCCGGAGTCGCTGAAGGCTCGATCATAGTGCTTTATCTGAAGGAGGGTAACGTCTCTGCGGAGATAATGCCTCCTGCAACCGAGGAAATGAAACGCAGCGTGCGCGAAAGCATCGATAAATTCAAGGATGCTTTTGCAGAGATGAAGCGTCTAAATCGAACCTTATGAGATTGGTACACTCACCCGATGACGGGAGCGGAGTTCAGAGTTCAACCTTCAGGTTGCTGGCGCTCCAATCCGGCAAGCTAAAGCTTGAACTCTGTACTTCATCTCTGTCCCAATCTTGTGTGGTTCGATTTAGGTGACTGAGCCGATCGTTTATCCAACTTATGTCGAAGCGGTGGTCGACTATATCTTAAGTCCACGATATCACCCATCCTCGTGATTGACTTGCCTATGTCCGAAAGCATATCCTAGTTTCAGTCGAGAGCGGAGCTACCCAGGTAAAACGATTGGCTTATGACTACCCCCCATCAGAAAGAGGTCTCTCAATTACTGCGCGATTGGCGCGGCGGCAATAAGGCTGCGCTCGACTCGCTTATGCCCATCGTGTACGACGAGTTGAGACGGCTCGCAAGCGGGTTTCTCAGGCGCGAACGTTCGGACCACACCCTACAAACCACTGCGCTCGTCCATGAGGCGTACATTCACCTCGTAGATCAGGATCAGACCGACTGGCAAAACCGCACGCATTTCTTCGGCGCGGCGGCGCAATTGATGCGGCGCATACTCGTAGACCACGCCCGCGCGCACCGTGCGGCCAAACGCGGCGGCGGCGCGCTGAAAGTCACGCTCAACGAAGTGGCCGTCGATCCGACCGGTCAGGATATTGATGTCATCGCGCTCGACGAAGCTCTCAATGAGCTTGCGGCCCTCGATTCTCAGCAAAGTCGGCTGGTGGAACTCAGATATTTCAGCGGCCTCTCCATAGAAGAGACCGCTGAAGTCATGGGCATCTCTCCTGCAACGGTCAAGCGCCAATGGAATTCGGCAAGAGCCTGGCTCCACAGACGGATGACCGTAGGAACAGGCCAGAGCGAGAAATGATGATATGATTCGCGATGAAGAGCAATTCATCATGAATCATATACGCGTTTCTTGACTATCACGGCTCATAATGACCCCTGAACGCTGGCAACAGATCAGACAGATTCTGGAAGAAGTCCTTGAGCGCGCCCCCGCAGAGCGGGCCGCGTTCCTTGATGAAGCCTGCGCGGGAGATGCGCAGCTTCGCCAAGAGGTCGAATCCCTTATCGCCTCTCACGAAGAAGCCGACGACTTCCTCGATTCGCCTTCCTTCGATCTGCTCTCCGAATTGCAAAAGGACAGGAAAGACAGCCTTGCAGCCGGAGACCGCCTCGGCCCTTATGAGATACTCTCGAAACTAGGCTGTGGCGGTATGGGAGAAGTCTACCTTGCGCGCGACAGCAGGCTCGGCCGCCGCGTCGCCTTGAAACTCCTGCTCCCGGCTTATACGACTGACGACGAGAGAGTGCGCCGCTTCGAACGTGAGGCCCGCGCCGCATCTGCGCTCAACCATCCAAATATCCTCATGATCTTCGAGGTAGGGCAAGAAGAGCAGACGCATTTCATCGCCACAGAGTACGTCGAGGGGCGCACCCTTCGCGACGCGCTCGGAGATGGGAGGATGGAACTTGCAGAGGCGCTCGATGTGGCGGTGCAGATTGCAGTCGCTCTGTCGGCAGCCCATAAAGCGGGGATAGTACACCGCGACATCAAGCCCGATAACATCATGCTCAGGCCCGACGGCTATGTGAAGGTGCTCGATTTCGGACTCGCGAAGCTCACTGAAAAGCAGGCCCCTGTCGGAAACGCCGGGTATTCTCTCATGAAAGCGACCACGACTCCGGGCGTAGTGATGGGAACCGCCGGGTACATGTCGCCTGAGCAGGCGCGCGGGCAGGAGATAGACACGCGCACAGACATCTTCAGCCTCGGAGTCGTTTTGTATGAGATGGTCACGGGAGAGGCTCCATTCAAAGGCGATACGGCGAGCGATATGATCGCTTCGATACTCAAGAGCGATCCGCCTCCGATTGATGAATACCTTCCCGACGCGCCTGCCCGATTGCAGCTAATCATAAACAAGGCGCTGCGCAAAGAGAGAGAAGAACGCTATCAAATCGTTGAAGATACGCTCGCCGATCTCAAGGGCTTGAAAGCAGCAGGGGAGCAGGGGAGCAGGGGAGCAGGGG
>JAKEHD010000243.1 GCA_022615215.1 Blastocatellia bacterium | reverse complement strand
GGCTGTTGCAAAGTACCTGGGAGCGCACGCTTCCAGCGTGCCGTGCTCAGGCTATAGCTGATTATCTCGAAAAACGGCGTCTCCCTAAGGCATGCAGGCAAGATGCCGAAGAAAGAAATCTTTATGCGCTCCCAGGCGGGCGATTTTGCGCAACAACCTGAGTGACTTTGCCCGTCGCGCGCACCTGAGAGTTCGATGTTGTACAATAAGCTCAGGTCTTGGATACGGCACTCATATTGCAGCATTGCAAATCAGAGATCGCATTCGCTGAGGGTGAGGAATTTATGAAACCACAAAATGAAAAATCAGCCATCATAGAACGCGCGGATTTCCAGGCTCTGCTCGATGCTCTGATCGACAGAGGCTACCGTGTCGTAGGCCCGACACTTAGCGAGGGCGCTATCGTTTATGACGAACTTACTGCGGCTTCGGACCTGCCAATCGGGTGGACGGATGAGCAAGAGGCCGGTTTCTATCGCATCAAAAAGCGCGACGACTCCAGCTTGTTCGGTTATACGGTCGGCCCGCATTCGTGGAAAAAATTCCTCCATCCGCCCGTGCTCCGTTTGTGGCAGGCCAGGCGCGAAGGCAACGGCTTTCAAATCATCGCCGAACAGGAAGAGCCTCAAAAATTCGCTTTCATAGGTGTTCGCTCGTGCGAGTTGCACGCCATAGCGATTCAGGACAAGGTGTTCACGGGCGGCAACTACGTCGACCCTTACTACAAATCGCACCGTGACCGCCTCTTCATCGTGGCGATAAATTGCGGCGAGGCGGGCAATACCTGTTTTTGCGTTTCGATGAACACGGGACCGAAAGCAAGTTTTGGGTTCGATCTGGCATTGACAGAAATCCTCGAAGACGGCCGCCATTACTTCGTCGTTGAAGCGGGCACGGAAGCCGGGCGAGAAGTCTTGCAAGAGATCGAGCACCGAACGGCTTCCGATGAAGAGATAGAAGCAGCCGAGCGCCGCGTTGAAAATGCCGCAACTCAGATGGGACGCAATATGGACACGTCCGGCATAAAAGAGCTTCTATACCGAAACCACGAGAACCCGCGATGGACGGAGGTAGCCTCGCGCTGTCTGACCTGCGCCAATTGCACTCTTGTTTGCCCGACCTGTTTCTGCTCGACCGTCGAAGACACGACGGATCTTACGGGCGACCACGCCGAACGATGGCGCAAATGGGATTCGTGCTTCACTATGGATTTCTCTTACATTCATGGCGGCAGCGTGCGCTCTTCTTCGAAGTCTCGTTACAGGCAATGGATGACTCACAAGCTCGCCAGTTGGATCGATCAATTCGATTCGTCGGGCTGTGTCGGATGCGGGCGATGCATAACATGGTGCCCGGTCGGAATAGATATAACCGAAGAGGTCCGCGCGATTCGCGAGAGCGAAAACGAGTGAAAGGAGTGAAGACCAACCACAGATGACACAGCCGTCAGCCATCAGCCGTCAGCCCTCAGTCTTCAGTTCATGGTCTGATAGCTGATAGCTGATAGCTGTGCAATACGGTGGTTTGAATCGAGGGTGAAGGAGAACTATTATGGACACGCTCGAAAGCATACTGGCGGAGCATCCGTTCTTCAACGGCCTGGAAGCGCGCTATCAGCAACTGGCTGTCGGGTGCGCGTCAAACGTGCGCTTCGAGGCCGGGCAATACATCCTGCGCTACGGGGAAGAGGCCAACAATTTCTATCTCATACGTCACGGCAAAGTGGCGCTCGAAGTCTTCGCGCCGAACCGGGGAGCCGTCCAGATTCAGACCCTCGAAGCGGGCGAGATTCTCGGATGGTCGTGGCTCATCCCGCCTTACCGGTGGCGCTTCGATGCGCGGGCTATCGAGCTTACGCGAGCCATAGCCCTTGATGCGAAGTGCCTTCGCGCGAAGTGCGAAGAGGATCACGACCTCGGCTATGAACTCCTGAAACGATTCGCTTACATAATAGGGCAGAGGCTCGAAGCGACTCGATTGCAGGTAATGGATATTTATGGCACCTGAGCTTGAAGCCGGAATCGATACGATGATGAAGGTCGCAGACCCCATGCTCCCGCAACCTTTTCGCATACGGCGAGTGAAGCGGGAGACCGCAGACACATTCACCATGGACCTCGACCCGCCGGGCGAGGCGCGCGCATTCAGCTTCGCTCCGGGGCAGTTCAATATGCTATATGTTTTCGGCGTGGGCGAGGTGCCTGTTTCGATAAGCGGCGATCCTGACAAAACAGAGACGCTCGTTCACACGACACGCGCGGTGGGAGCCGTAACCGAGGCGATGCAAGGGCTACAAAGCGGCGACTCAATCGGAGTGCGAGGCCCTTTCGGAAGGGGCTGGCCCGTTGAAGAAGCGCGAGGCAAAGACATCGTGCTGGTCGCGGGCGGAATAGGGCTTGCCCCATTGCGGCCTGCCCTCTACCGGGTACTCGCGCGGCGAGATGAATACGGCAAAGTCGTATTGCTATACGGCGCTCGCACCCCGGCGGATATTCTTTATCGTCGGGAACTCGAATCGTGGCGCGCGCGATTCGACCTCGAAGTGTACGTCACAGTGGACCGCGCACTCGCAGAACGTAATCGCTCGTCCTGGCGCGGCAATGTCGGCGTGGTCACATCGCTCATACAACGAGTTGCATTCGACCCGCTCGAAGTGATGGCGATTCTGTGCGGCCCGGAGGTGATGATGCGGTTCACGATAATGGAGCTTGAAAAGCGCGGCGTCTCCGGCAGCGACATTTATCTTTCGATGGAGCGCAACATGAAATGCGCCATCGGTTTTTGCGGCCACTGCCAGTACGGGCCTTCGTTTATATGCAAGGACGGGCCTGTGTTCAGCTATCACGAGATAAGCGATCTGTTCGCAAAGCGAGAAGTATGAAAGCTATCAGCTATCAGCTATCAGCTAAAAATTTCGAACCACAGATCACACAGATTTCACGGATAGATAT
>JAKEHD010000242.1 GCA_022615215.1 Blastocatellia bacterium | reverse complement strand
GCTACGAGGATATTCAGGGAGATGCCACGGGCGGCATCACCACGGTGGACACCAGCCGCTTCGTGCCTCGACTGGGCGCGTCGTACGATGTGCGCGGAGACGGGAAGTACCGCCTCGACGCCACCTACGCCCAGTATTCGGGCAAGTATTCAACCACAGATCACACAGTGGAAGGCAGGGCCTTCTACAAACACAGATAAAAATCTATCCGTGAAATCCGTGTGATCTGTGGTTCGAAACTTTTAGCTGATAGCTGATAGCTGATCACTGACCACTGACCGGGTTGGCCGCGCCGTAGTATATGCGTTTGTATGAGAGCACCTGCGGATTGTTCGTGAACGCGGTGACGTTGGGATCGCCTATAGGGCCTCCGTCATCGACCACGTATCCGGGATAAAAGGGCGGCGACTGTCCTTGCTCGTAGCGCGGATCCCACATGCCTTTATACATGTAGCCGTGAAACCGGCCGTCGTATACGCCCAGGTTGTCGTAGTTGCTCGATTGCGCGCCTCCAACCAGTATGAAATTGCCCCGGTAAGGCATGTCCACATAATCGATCACGTCGGACCTGATGCGGCCTCCGACGCTTCTGCCGCGCGCATCGACTATGGGGTTCCCCTGATCGTTTTTGAGTTCGAATGCGGCTATCGAAGCATGTACAGTCAAATTATCCGGCGCGCTCCCATCGCTCGGGATTATTATGTTGCCGCCCGAAGCGAATACGCCCAGCACGTTATTCGCGTTCGGATTGATGGGATTGCCCGCCGCGTCGACTACAGGCGTTTCGTAAGTGAGATCGCCCGTCAGTGTGACGTTGCCGCCTGAGACCGGCAGCACATTGATTCCGGTCGCCGCGCCTCCGGCAGTGACTGTTACGGCGAAGTTGGAATCTATGGCCGGGATGGGCTGGCCCCGGTCGTCGCGGCCGGGACCGTGCAGAGAGTTTATGTTGCCGTAGACGTATATGGAAGCGGCCGAGCGGTCTCCGTTCCTGTTTATAGAGCGATCGAGCGGAATGCCCGTCAGCGTGCGAGTCCCGTTGCCCGCATCGATCGTGGTCGTTCCCGCGTCTATGTCGATCACGACGGTAGTGGTCCTGCCATTCTGCTTCACCTTTATCACCTGGCGATTGCCCGACGGGTCTGCGCTCAAGGTAACTTCGTCCGTGTCGCCCATGATATAGAGTCCGCTGCCGAGGAGGCTCTCGCCGTTGGTCGGCAAGTAAACGCCGTTTCGGAGGGTCGGAGATGTCGAATCCGGAATCGCGGGTTCGGGCAGGGGCGTGCCCAGGTCGTTTGCCGCGCGAAGCACAGCGTGCAATTCGCCGTTCGTGGGCGGTCCCGCCGACAGAGTGAAGCCGCCGTCGAGGACTGCGCGAGCCTGATCGAATGCGTTCCCGGCCGGAGGGATGGGATCGACCCCGCGATCGAACCCGGCGAGGAATTTCGGAGCCACCAGCACCCCGCCTACCACTTGGGAGTCGGCGTCAACCGGCGCAGGCGGGCGGCCTCCGTTATGACGATAATAGCTTGTCGTCTCGTATGCCTGGGTCACGTAACCGCGAAAGGTCGGCGGGTCCGAACCATCGGCAGTGGTCCAGAATCCGAACCGCTCATTCGTGTGAATGCGGCCTGAGAACCTGTCGCCGGGGCCCATACCCTGATAGACGAACGGGCCTTCGGGTCTGTAAGGATTGAAGCGGTCGTGGAAGAGCGCGAATTCAGCGAAGCTCCCCACGCGAATGCCGCCCCCCTCTGCCTTGACCAGCAGTTTGAAATCGACTATGCCTTCTTCGACGAGCGTCACCGCGCCGTTCAATCCGGCTATACCCTCGCCGACCGATTCCAGCTTGTAAGTGATCGAGTAAGGCTCTATCTGGCCGAGGCGCGGATGAGCAGGATTGATGTATATTATGCGACGGCTTGCGTGAGCGGGGTCGGAGTCTGAGACCGAATATGGAAGGCGGACCTCGCTTATTTCTATCTTCGTCTGATAGGCAGAGTCGTTCGGGAACCGCTCTCTCTTATTGAACAACTCCTTGGCCTTCACGATGAAGTTATCGGGATTGAGCGTAGGCTGGCCCGGCGTGACGACCGTCTCGGCCGGCAGAGAGCCGAGCACGAGGTTATCGCTGCGCAGAAGGCGGTGCATGTTGCTTATGCCCGCCTCTGCCGCATAGAAGCCGCTGGTCAGGTTCTTGAAGTTGGAAGTGATTTGGGAGTCAGACAGCGACGTGAAAGTCACAGCAAGCCCGAGCATCAGCATCAAAGACATGATGAGCAGCACCGCCACAAGGGCTATGCCCGATTCGCCATCTGTACATGGGTGCAGGGGTGCAGGGGTGCAGAGGTGCAGGGGTGCTTCTCCTCTCCTTTGCTCCCCTGCTCCTCTGCTCCTCTGCCTTCCTAGACTATTTTCTCTTTCTCTCATCACTTCCTCCTAATGTAGTGTCTTCAGCTTTCAGCTTTCAGTCATCAGCTATCAGCTATCAGACTACAATCTGAATACTGAGGGCTGAGGGCTGACCTCTGTAGCTGACTAAGGCTTTCGCCACAGTCGTTCGCCGAGGCGCGGTTGACGGCCGATTCTGCGGGTCTCTTTCTTGTATCCACCCGACTCGATTCCGCCTGATCCCTCATTGCCCGGTGTAAGTCCAGGATCTTGAGCGCCGCCATCGGGTCCGCCCGCAGAGGCAGGTCCGCCCGGCCCTCCGGGATCACCGAATCCGCCGCCCGGCCTGCCGCCCGGCCCGCCATCGCCCGTGCCGCCGCCCGCGCCCGGATCGCCGAAACCGGGATCACCCGGCAGCCCATCGCCCGGAGCGCCGGGCGAACTGCCGCCCCCGCCCGATGAACCGAACCCGTCTCCCGGATATCGCGGGCGCACGACGCTTGCCAGCGTGACCAGCCGCTCGGCCTGGGGATCGCCTTTTATCTCCGTGCGAGCGGTCATCGTCACCTCGACCGCAAGTGTTCTATGGCGACTCGATATGTTCTGCTCCTTGACCCACTGGCCTTCGACCTGGCCGTCGGCCACTTCGAGATAGCGAAGTTGAAATGCTACGACATTGCGCGAAATCGTTATCGGGGCGCTGTCGTTTACCGATAGCGCAAGCGCAGGATGAGCTTTATCGGTCTGGCGATCTATGAAGTATCGCTTTATGGTCACAGGGCGCAGGCTGTAAGCGCCGTTCGCGTAAGTGGACCCGAAATCCACTTCGGACTCGACACCACGATGTTGGACCGCCTCGAAGGTGACTCCTATGAAACCCGTCTGGGTCAGGTGGGCCCTCTTGACCTTCATAAAATCGAACTGCACCGACCCGCCTTCGAGCACAGTGCTCACGATGAACTCTTCATCCGGCTCGAAAAGGTTTACGACATCGGAAGACCTGAAATCGCCCGCTCCATTGGGCAACAACTCGACGTAGCCGCCTGCTACACGGAAGTCGACGGGCGTTGCGGCGATCAGAGGGAGCGCGCCCGAAGGTATCTTCGTCTCGGTATCCGAAGAGACTATCGTGAGTTCGTCGGTCTTGCCTTCCGGCCCGTTGTAAGAGTATATGGAGCGGAAGTTCGGGCCTATTCCGAGCGCGTTCTCTTTCGATTGCTGAATATCGCGTGTGAGAAAATCGATCAGCAGCCGGGCGTTCTGGTCCATTTCCGACACGCCCTGCTCGGTGCGAAAGATGGTCTGGCTCTTTGTCAGAAGCAGTACGACCGATCCTATGACGAGCGTGAAGACCATCATGGCGATCATCAATTCCACGAGCGAAAAACCTCGCTCCTTATCGGGAAGGGAAAAGGAAAAAGGAAAAATGCTACACGGATGACGAACTTCACGGCTCGGCGCTTTTTCCTTTTTAATTTTTACTTTTGCATTCCTCATAGCATGGACCTCGCTTATTGGTTCGTGAGCACAGTATAAAGATCTACGAGTTCGGGCGCTTTGCCTGCTGTCGCCAGCTCGCTTTTGACTCTCACGGCCACAGTCAATCTGCGGTCCGAAGGGTCTTGTTCGGAACTCGACAATATCACCCAGCGGCGCGAATAGCTGACCCGGCCTTCGGGGAAGGGATTGGTATTGCTTATGGTTCCGTCTGGTCGGCGGGTTTCGGCCCGGCCGTCGGGGCTTATTACGGTGATCGTGCCTTCAGGCTCGATGTCATTGCGGCCGGCGAGGATGATCTTGTCGTAGTAGTAAGCGCCGTCGGATGCCTGAATGTCTTCTTCCAGACTCCCTACCATCAATACATCGTCAGGCCCGTGGCTGTTCGGGTTGGTTCTCATCTTTGCCGGATCGACCAGACGCTGGAACGACTGCGTGCCGAGTTGTTCGAGCTTGTCCTGCGCGAAGGTCGTGGCGGTGGTCAGGTTGCGCGAACTCGCGTTGGTCTTCATGGCTATGGTGAACATTCCGGCCAGACTGACAAGCCCTATCACTGTCACAAGCATGGCTATTATCGCTTCGATCAGTGTCAGTCCCTTCTCGTCTGAGGCAGGAACCTGTAACTTATTTGCGTGAGGGTGAAGGGATTCGATCTCTTGAGTCTTCGTCATCATCATTTTATTCGTCCTGGTTTCCAATCAAGGCAAAAGGCAAAAACAATGACGAGCGTCCACGCTCGGCGCTTTTTAATTTTCCCTTTTTACTTTTGCCTTGCCATCAGGCGTCGGCGCTCTGCACCTCCGAAAGAGTGACCTGTCCGGTGGGCGATACGGTCACGATTATGTAATAACCCCTCGCCCCGATGACGCGGATGGCAGGACTCTCTTTCGGAAGCGGCGTTACCACTCCCCGGCCGTCGAAAGCTATCTCTATAGGGGCATCCGAAGGTATGGTGATTTCTTCGGGCAATTGCACGATGCCTTTGTTTTGAGGGACGACTGTTCCCTCGCGGTCGAATTGCAGTATTTCGATGCGGCGCAGCGCGGTTATCTGCACTCCTGCGCGGGTGTTGTTCGATGTTGCAAGGAAGCGCGCTCGCTGCAAAGCGGTCGCGACATTGCGAGCCGCAACTCCCACCCTGTACATTCGCATGTAGTTCAGAGCTTGAGGCACTACGGCTGCTGCGATTATGGCGATGACCAGAAGGATTATCGCCATCTCGATCATCGTAAACCCGCTTGAGGAAACAAGTCTTCCTTGCTCGCGCTGCCGCGAAAAAGATCGTGAAATAGTTTCTCGTCGGAACATAATGTTACAGATTCGGCAGACGTTTACGCACAGCCGCCGCTCTTTATTTTTCAAATAAATCAAGCATTCGGAGGCATTATTGCTGAGAAACCAGCCTGAGTACCGGGGGGCGGCTCAAGCAAACAGACGCAAAGCACCGCTTGTTGAGGCAAGCAGCGTACCGCTTTGGGGAAGGATGAAGGATGAAGACCGGAGCGAAGTACAGGATTCATCCTTCATCCTTCAAGAGCGTGGTTACAAGAGGTCTTCGACGCTTTCAGGCGGACGCCCTAACACTGCCCGTTTGCCGCGCACGACTATGGGGCGTTGAATCAAATCCGGGTTCTCTGCCATAAGCTCTATCAGTTCGTCATCGGTGAGGTCGCGCTCGCCTATCTTGAGGTCGCGATAGATTTGCTCGCCCTTGCGCAGCAGGTCTCGCGGCGAGAGGTCGAGCTTTTCAATCAGGCCGCGCAACTCCCCGGCGCTCAGGGGCTGCTCGTAGTAATTTATCGCTTCGAAGTCGGCCCCGCGATCTTTAAGAATGCCGATGGTCTGTCGGCATTTGGTGCAAGTCGGTTTCTGATAAACCTTGATCTTTTCGCTCATCTCTTCCTCCTCAGCCGCGATTCTATCACACGCAAAACACGGCGCGAGAAACACGAGGCGTCTAAGGCTGAAACATCCGCGATTCTGTAGGCTGTGTGCTATACTTCGAGCCAGAGGAACGAGGCTTGAAAGTAGTTTACAATCGCGGGCTGTACCTGCCGGAAATCGATCTATGGATGGACGCGAAAGCGCCTCGCTCGCGCTCGGTCATATCGCACGCCCACGCCGATCACATTCAGCGTCACGACTCGATAATAGCGACCCCGGCGACGGCCAGATTGTTCGAACATCGAATAGGCAAGACACGATCTCTTCTGCTCGATTTCCATGAGACAAGCGACTTCACGGATTTCAAGCTGACCTTTTACCCTGCGGGTCACTGCCTCGGTTCGGCTCAGACTCTTATCGAATACAGAGGCGAGCGCGTGCTCTACACGGGCGATTTCAAACTGCGCGCGGGCCTTTCATGCGAGCCGCCTGAAATCATTCCCTGCGACATATTGATAATGGATACGACCTTCGGACGGCCTCATTACCTGTTCCCGAAAGATGAAGAGGTGCGCGACGAACTCTACCGCGAGATCGACCGCGCTTTTATGAACGCGATGCAGCCGGTCGTATTCGCTTATTCGTTAGGCAAGGGCCAGGAGGCGCTTCAGATACTCCTGCGCGGCGGTTACTCGGTGGCCCTGCACGAGTCCGTAATGAAGATCGTCGACATCTATCGCGAAATGGGAATCGAGTTCGATGGCGACTATCGACGGCTCGACCCATCGGATACCGATGGCCTGGTCGTGATGTTGCCGCCCGGCTCCCGGCGAGGAGAGTTGATGAAAACCTTTCGCTGCCCTTATACGATCTATCTGAGCGGCTGGGGCATGGACCCGCGAGCGCGCTATCGCTACCAGACGCACCTGGTTCTTCCGCTTTCGGACCACGCGGGATTCGACGACCTCGAACGCTACGTGATTGACTCGGGCGCAAAGAGAGTGTACACACTTTACGGCGACGACTATTTCGCTTCGCACCTGCGGCAGATGGGCATCCCGGCCGAGCACCTGCACGGAGAGGGCGGCCCTTTCCGCAAACCTTCGAAGGGGAAAGGGAGCGAAAAGAGCGTCGCGCAACCGAGCCTGTTTGATTTGATAGAGTAGCCATGCCCCCCTATATCTGTAGAGGGCTTCTGCCTTCCGCTTTGTGCGAACTTGATTTATGGCAACCAAAAAAGATCAGGCGCGAGATAAAATCATCCGCCTCATAGAGATCATTCGCTATCACGACGAGCGTTACTACGTCCTGAACGACCCGGAAATAAGCGACTACGAATACGATCAGTTGATGAAGCGGCTCATCGAGCTTGAAGAGGCGAACCCCAACCTCATCGCCCCGGACTCTCCCACTCAGCGCGTTTCGGGCCGCTCGGTCGAAGGCTTCGCCGAGTACTTTCACAAGCGACCGATGCTGTCGCTCGATAATACATATTCGGTCGATGATCTCGGCGAATGGGACCGGCGGGTTTGCCAGGGCGTCGGGCGCGAGGGTGTGGATTATGTGGCCGAATTGAAGATAGACGGTCTCAGCATCTCGGCCATCTACGAAGGCGGGCGGCTTGCGCGAGGGGTGACGCGGGGCGACGGCGTCATAGGCGATGACGTGACTCAGAACGTGCGAGCCATCCATTCGCTTCCGCTGCGCCTGCGCCCCGAAGCCTTCGAGCCGGTTGCGCCTGAACCACCTCGAAAGGCCCGCAAGCAAAAAGGCGCGTCTCAAAAGAAAGACTCTTTTCCTCAAAAGGAAGACTCTTTTCCTCAAGGTTCGTTGTTTTCGGATGGTGATAGCCCGGCTGCGTCGGTTCCTTCGGCGCAAGAGATAGAGGTGCGCGGCGAGGTCTATCTGCCGAACGAAGAGTTTCGCCGCATAAACGCGGAAAGGGACGAGCAGGGACTCGCGCCGTTCGCAAATCCGCGCAATGCCGCTTCGGGCACCATGAAATCGCTCGATGCGCGTGTGGTCGCCGAGCGCAAGCTCGATATATTCTGCTACGACCTTCTATTCGACGGACGCAAACCCTTCGCCACTCACTGGCAAGCTCTCGACTGGCTCGCAAGGGCGGGACTCAAGGTCAATCCTGAAAGGCGACTCTGCTCTTCGATTGATGAAGTCATAGCCGCCTGCAACGAATGGGGAGAGAAGCGCGACGATCTCGGTTACGAAATAGACGGTGTGGTCGTGAAGGTCAACAGCACTGCTCTGCAAGAAGAACTCGGCTCGACATCGAAAGCCCCCCGATGGGCCGTCGCATACAAGTTCCCCGCGCGCCAGGCCACGACTCGATTGAACGGCGTAACGGTTCAGGTCGGCCGCATTGGCACGCTCACGCCTGTTGCCGAGCTTGAACCCGTCCTGCTCGCGGGCACGACCGTTTCGCGCGCATCGCTCCATAACGAAGATCAGATCCGACGGCTCGGCGTGATGATAGGCGATTATGTATTGATCGAGAAGAGCGGCGAGATAATTCCGCAGGTCGTAAAGGTAATAGAATCGCGCCGCGCGGGCCGCGAATCCCAATTGCAAGAGTTCGTGATGCCCGCCAATTGCCCTGCGTGTGGCGAAGAGGTCACGCGCTTGCCGGGCGAAGTTGCATGGCGATGCGTGAACGCCACGTGCCCCGCGAGGATCAAGGCAGGATTGAAACAGTTCGCCTCTCGCCGAGCGATGCGCATAGAGGGCCTGGGCGAATCGCTCATCGAGCAACTGGTCTCCGAGCGCGTCAAAGAAGATGAGACAGCGGGCAGCGCCGCGCTGCCGCCGCTCGTGCGTGATTTTGCCGACCTATATCACCTCGCCGAGCGCAGAGATGAACTGATCGCGCTTGAGCGCATGGGAGAGAAATCGGCCGACAATCTGCTGCGTCAGATCGATGAGAGCCGCGATAGCGATTTGCATCGCCTCGTTTACGGACTTGGCATAAGGCATGTTGGCGAGCGGACAGCGAAGATACTGGCCGGGGCGTTCGACTCGCTTGACGACCTGATGGAAGCGAAAGAGGAACGGCTGGCCGAGATATTCGAGATAGGCCCTGTGGTCGCGGCCTCGATAGCCGAATGGTTCCACGAGGCGCGAAACCGCGATACGGTCGCCCGACTCAAAGAGGTCGGGGTGAACACCGTGAAGAAAAAGTCCGGGACCGCACTCGCCGCGACTCGCCATCTCGAAGGCAAGCAACTGGTGCTGACGGGAAAGCTCGTGCGCTTTACACGAGACGAAGCCAGAGCATTGATCGAAGAGCGCGGCGGCCGCGTCACAAGTTCGGTCACAAAGAAAACCGATTATGTAGTGGTGGGCGAAGACCCCGGCTCGAAGCTCGACCGCGCGCGCGAGTTGGAAATAGCGGTGCTCGACGAACAAGGGCTGATAGATTTGCTTGGGTGAGCGAGTCGATCTCGAACGATGAACGATGAACGATGAACGATGAATCCAGAGTTCCAGAGCGTAGCCGCTCATAAGTTCATCACTCTGCATTTCTCTATGCAGTACCGGCAAGGCTATGAGAAGCGCGCGCATTGACGCTCCCCGGATGAGCGCATCGAGCGATTCAACCAGGGAGCGATCCGAGTGTTGAAGAATCCGTGATGATTTGCAATCATTCAAAATCAAAGAGCAGAGTTTCTGCCTTCACGAGCCGGTGATAAATAAGGAGTACGGATGAAATCGTGATGAGACATTTCATTATCGCGTCGGTTCTCGTCTGCGCTTTTCTTTGTTCGGCGGCCTCAAGGAAAGTAACCGCTCTGAACCCCGGCAAGGCCGTAAGAGAGTATATATGCGATTCCTGGCAGACCGATGAAGGGCTGCCGCAAAACTACGTGCAGTCGATAGTCCAGACGCGCGACGGCTATATCTGGCTCGCCACTCAGGAAGGGCTTGTTCGTTTCGATGGGGTCAGCTTCACTGTATTCGACAGGCGAAACACCGAACAACTGAAGGAAAACAACATACAGACGCTCTACGAAGACCGTCAGGGCGCTCTATGGATAGGCGCCGAAGGCGGCGCAGTGACCCGTTTGAAGGATGGAACATTTACCGCATTTACAACTGCGGACGGTCTGGCCGACGACATAGTCGATGCAATCTATGAAGATCGCGCGGGGAGCCTTTGGATAGGTACGCTCAACGGCCTGTCGCGCTTGAAAGACGGAACCTTTACCACCTATTCAACCCAAGAGGGTCTGGCCGATAACACCATCCTTGCAATCTGCGAAGACAGAAGCGGCAAATTGTGGGTCGGGACTGAGAACGGGTTGAGCAGTCTCGAAAACGACCGTTTCACCACATACACCGCGAAAGACGGACTGGCGGGCAATATCGTGAGGACGATATGCGAGGACCGCGACGGCAACCTCTGGATAGGGACGCTCGACGGCCTGAGCCGCCTCAGCGGCGGACGGTTCACAACCTATACTGTTAAAGACGGTTTGACGAGCAACAACATCATGACGGTTTCCGAGGACCGCGATGGAAATCTCTGGATAGGGACGCGCACGGGCGGCCTGGTCAGATTCAGGGACGGAAGGTTTTCTCCTTACACAACGGGCGACGGACTCTCCAATGACGGGGTGGCCGCCGTGCATGAAGACCGTGAAGGCAATATCTGGATAGGCACTTACGGCGGCGGACTGAACCGTCTGAAAGATGGGAAGTTCGTCACCTTCACGGTTGAGAACGGATTGTCGAATAACCTCGCGCAATCGATCTATGAAGACCGCAAGGGCAATATCTGGATAGGCACTTACGGCGGCGGATTGAACCGTCTGAAAGATGGGAAGTTTACCGCCTATACCAAAAAGAACGGGCTGTCGGACAATATAGTCTTGTCTTTGCACGAAGACCATGCCGGAAATCTATGGGTAGGGACCAACGACGGATTGAATCGCCTCAGAGGCGAAAGCGTCACCGTTTACACCTCGGATGACGGCCTGTCTGACAACACTGTGCTGGCCATCCGGGAAGATAGGGATAAAAATTTGTGGGTGGGCACGGCAGGAGGATTGAACAGATTCGACGGGAGAAGTTTCACCGCTTATGGCGTCGAAGACGGGTTGACGAACGATATAGTATGGGCGCTTGCGGAAGACCGGAACGGAAACCTATGGATAGGGACCGATGGCGGCGGGTTGAACAGATTCAAGGACGGCCGCATCGACGCGCTGACTACCGATGACGGACTCGTCAACGACATAGTGATGTCGCTTTATGAAGATAGCGAGGGGAGCCTCTGGATAGGCACGAGCGGAGGACTCAGCCGCCTGAAAGATGGAAAGTTGAACTCATACACAAGCCGCGACGGACTCTTTGACGACGTGGTGTTTCAAATACTCGAAGACGAAGGCGAGAACCTCTGGATGAGTTGCAACAAGGGGGTGTTCCGCGTCAGCAAAAAGGAGCTTGAGGATTTCAGCCGGGGAAAGATCGCGTCTATAAGATCGACGGCTTATGGGATCGCCGACGGCATGAAGAACAGGGAATGCAACGGCGGAGTGCAACCCGCCGGCTGGAAGAGCAGAGACGGAAGGCTATGGTTCCCCACTATAGAAGGCGTCGCGGTTATAGACCCCCAAAATATCGTCCTGAACGATGTGATTCCGCCTGTGGTGATCGAAGAGTTCATCGTCGACGGCAAGAAATCGGACCTTCGAGGAGCCATAGAGCTTGAGCCGGGAATGGAGAAGTTCGAGTTCAAGTACACGGGACTCAGCTACACGGCACCCGATAAGGTTCGGTTTCAATACATGCTCGAAGGTTTCGACAATGAATGGGTGGATGCCGGTGCGAAACGGGAGGCTTCTTACACGAACATACCGCCCGGACGATATCGCTTCAAGGTCAAGGCCGGCAATAACGACGGGCTGTGGAACGAAAGCGGCGCGGCGATGGAGTTTTATCTCAAGCCGAGGTTTCACGAGACCTACTGGTTTTACTTGCTGTGCGCTGTAAGCGCGGGGCTGGTTATATGGGCCGTATATCGAATCAGGATCAGGCAGATACAGAGCAGGTTTCAGGCTGTGCTCGTGGAGCGCAACCGCATAGCGCGTGAAATACACGATACTCTCGCTCAGGGGTTCGTGGGAATAGGGCTGCAACTCGAAGCCTTGAAGGCGAAACTCGCCGACGAAGGGTATTACTCTATCTTGCCCGCCGAGGCCGAGCGCCATCTCGACCTGGCGAGCAGTATGGTGGCTCACAGCCTGGCCGAGGCGCGCCGCACGGTTTGGAATCTGAGGTCTCAAACGCTTGAAGACGGCGACCTGGCGGCGGCGCTCTCAAGCGTGGGAAAACATATCTCCGAGGGGACGGCCGTCAAGGTTCGCATAAAGACATCGGGTGCCGTCATACGCCTGTCCGAAGATGTCGAGAACAACCTTCTTCGCATAGGCCAGGAAGCGATGACCAACTCCATAAGGCACGCGCGCCCTCAAAGCATTCTGGCGGAACTGGTCTTCGGAGACGAGTGCCTGACATTGCGAGTGCGAGACGACGGATGCGGGTTCGATGTCGAAGATTCGTTCACCTCGGGCCGGAAACATTTCGGACTTATAAGCATGCGCGAACGCACGGAGCAGATAGGCGGACGGTTCACTCTTCGCAGCGAACCGGGCCGGGGCACTGAAATCGAGGTGACGGTCCCCGTAGGCCGATGAGCGAAAATACTCCTTACGAAGGGCCTTTTTAGAGTGTGCGCGGGGTAAAATGAAAGTTTTCCTGGGAGCGTAGGCATCCTGCCTGCAAGCGTTTCCGCATTCAGGGTATTGAGGGAAACCCTCAATTCTTCCCGCGCGCGGTATAAACAATTCCCGCATGGAGAATCAAGAACGCCCTACCTTTCTCAACGATCTGCCTCGCCCTCCTGTTGATTTGAGATGGCGCAAACCGTCGTGATGCGTTACATTGTGCCGTTGCCCGAATGAATAGATTTATTATCAGGGCTTCTTAAAACATCTTCGGGGAGGAACGCCATGCTGACCGCTCGCTCACTTCTTACTTTTCGCAAGGCTATATTGCGAATCGCTTTGATCGCATTCGCCATTGCATCGCTCGTCATTCAATCGTCAGTGGCACAGACCGTAAAACAGACGGTCACAAGCGGGAAGCGATACCCGCGCCTCGTCATTCGCAATGCGATGGTCGTAGACGGCAACGGCACGCCCGCATCAGGCCCGAAAGATATAGTCATCGAAGACAACAAGATCGCGGAAGTTGTCTCGCTCGACCCTGTTGCGCTCAAATCCGGCAGAGGCAGGCGACCCGCAGGAGACGCGGAGATAGACGCCACAGGCAAGTACGTCCTGCCCGGTTTGATAAACGCTCACGGCCACGTTCAGGACGAGCGCGGCGGCATCCCTCAGCCTGTCGATTATTGCCTGAAACTCTGGCTCGCATCGGGCATAACGACGGTGCGCGATGTCGGAAGCGAAACTAAAAAGACCATAGAGCTTCGCGAGAAGAGCAATAGAGGCGAAGTGGCTGCGCCGCGCATATACGTCTACGCGCGATTTGCGGACAAACCCGCGCCTCGCAACGCCGAAGAGGCCCGCGCCCGCGTCAGAGAGTTGAAACAGATAGGCGCTGACGGAATAAAGATAGCGGGCATAGACCGCGACATACTGGCCGCGCTCGTGGATGAAGCCCGCCTGGTCGGTTTGCGAATGGCGCATCACATCGGCGTAGAAGAGACCAATGCGTGGGACGATATAAAATTCGGGACGACCTCGATAGAGCACTGGTACGGCGTCCCTGATGCCGCGATCATAAGCGGGCGGCAGAATTTTCCATCCACATATAACTACAACAACGAAGTCGACCGCTTCCGCTATGCGGGGCGATTGTGGCGCGAGGCCGACCATGAGAGATTGATGGAGGTGCTCGACCGGATGGTGAAAGCCAATGTGGCGTGGGATCCGACGCTAGTGATTTACGAAGCGAGCCGCGATCTGCAACGCGCTCAGACGCAGCCCTGGTTCCGCGATTATCTACACCCTACGCTCGAAGAGTATTTCCGGCCCGACCCGGCAAATCACGGTTCGTACTTCATCGGGTGGAGTTCTACGGACGAAGCTTTCTGGAAAGAGAATTATCGAATATGGATGGCCGCCCTGCGCGAATTCGAACGTCGTGGCGGCACGATAGGGGCGGGCGAAGACGCGGGCTTCATCTATCAGATGTACGGCTTCGGACTCATTCGTGAACTTGAACTGCATCAGGAAGCGGGCTTTCACACCTTGAAAGTGATTCAGCATGCTACGGGCAACAACGCCCGCATACTCGGCGAAGAGGAAAGATTAGGCCGCGTGAGGGCGGGCTATCTGGCCGACCTGATAGTAGTGAACGGAAACCCGCTCGAAGATTTGAAGGTGCTCTATCCGACAGGCGTAGAAGAGATTCGAGACGGCAAGGCCGCGCGCACAGGCGGGGTCGAGTGGACCATCAAGGACGGAATCGTCTATCACGGGCCGACCCTGCTTGCAGAAGTGAAAAAGATGGTCGCCGACGCGAGGGCCGAGCGCAAAACGAAAGCTCCTCGACCGGAGAAACCGGAAAGGAAGTGAAGCGTAGGAGCGCCGTTGAATATGAAGCAAGAACGATAAACCGACGATTGATGAATAGGCGATGAGCGATACGACAGTTTTATATCGCCCGGTAGGCCGGAAGGAACTCGACCTGATTCGGGAGAGCGGCTACGAAGCTTTTCCGCCTCGACTTCCTGAGCAACCGATTTTCTATCCTGTGCTCAACGAAGAGTACGCCACGCAGATAGCGCGTGACTGGAACGCGAAACATAATACGCCGAAGGTCGGTTATGTAACGCGATTTCGAGTTCGCACCGAGTTTCTTGAAAAGTACGAGGTCCACACCGTAGGCGGCTCGATTCATCAGGAGTATTGGATTCCGGCGGAGGAGCTCTCCGAATTCAACCGAAACATCGTCGGCAAAATAGAAGTGATCGCGGAGTATCGCGAAAGAACTGAATAGAAAGCCATAGCGATTAGCTATAGGCAATATTACGCTTGCCATAGACATATTGATCATGCTAAACATTATGCCCGCTTTGCGGTGAACTATGGAGGATTAATGGAAAACGAAGATAATAAAACTCCTAAAGAATATATTAAAGAACCGGATCGCGTGCGTGCCCAGGTTTTGTCAAGAGTTCTTGGAGAGCACGATGTAATAAATGCTCAACGGGTAAAGCGCGTCGAGTTATTGAAAAAGTTAGAGAGCCTTTCTGGAAAGGGACAAAAGAAGCGGCAAAAGATTGGTTATACTGCGCGCGGGGCAAAATGAAAATTTTTCCAGAGAGGAACGCTTATGTGGAGTGCGCCGCCCTTTTTCTTTCTTCAGAGATTTCTTTCTTCTTC
>JAKEHD010000241.1 GCA_022615215.1 Blastocatellia bacterium | reverse complement strand
CTGCGGCAGAAGTGTTTTGCAAGCTATTCGCTAAACAACAACCAGTGGCGGCAATGTGATATTTTTCAGCACACTCCGCCCAAAACACAACTATCGAGTAACATATCCTGATCCTGTAGCAGGCGCTCAACCGCCAATTGAAATAGTTCAAATCTGTCATTTGGAGAAAGAACGATGTTTGCTTCGTATTCTTCCGTTGGAAAAGCCACGGCTTGACCCGTGGCTTTTGCTCTTGCAGCTTCCTCTATTTCACTGTCTTTTACAACCCATACTCCCGATTTTACGATTACCTCTCGTACAGCTATTATCAACTGATCTTGTGAATTCATTTTTTCTATCGCTTTGTGCTGACTTTGAGAGAGGAACAAATAATGATATTGCCTATCTTTTATTGAGTTCGGTGCAAGGTCCACTATTACCCAATCAGCATCCACCTTCAATTCTCCCGCAGGGCTAAGTAGAAGTAGCTTTCCCTCTATGCGAGTTATTTTTTCGCTCACCAGATTTCTAACTGTGTACCTGAAGTCATCTAAATTCACGAGCCTCGAAGATGTGATCTCGATTGGAAACCCAGGTATTGCTAAAGTTTCGGCTGGAATAATTTTTTCTTTCGTACTATCGCTCTGTTGATGGGCCTGTTGAAGAATGGAATCGGCCGAAGCAAATGAAGAAGGGAGGGCGACAAGGGTGATGAGTAAGAAAGCTGTTTTCATCATTATTAACCACCGATATCGAATATAACCGCTGTCTTTCTGTCTTACAATTCTTTATCAGGAGTATCACGCCCTGATGAAACACCCGCTCAATGCACAAGCTTCGTCCGCCTTCTCAGGTAGTCCATCAGTATATATTGGCCGAGCGTCATGGTCGTCGTGAAGTAGGCTTTGCCCCGGCATATCTCTGTCACCTTTTTTACGAAATCGACGAGATAATAATCATCCGCAAGCATGAAGGTGTTTATCATTATCCCGCTGCGGCGGCACAGGGCGACTTCTTTGAAGGTCTCTTGCAATATCTGCGGGTCCAGCCCCATAGGGTTCTTGTATATCCGGCCGTCTTCGAGCGTGAGCGCAGAGGGTTTGCCGTCGGTTATCATCACGATCTGCCGCATGTCTTTTCGCTGAGACATAAGGATGCGCCGCGCGAGTCTCAGCCCTTCGCAGGTATTCGTGTGATAAGGGCCGACCTGCGCCCGCGCAAGCCCTGAAATCGGTATCTCTTCGGCTGAATCATGAAAGAGCACTACGCGAAGGCTGTCGCCGGGGTACTGCGTTCTTATCAGGTGTGTGAGCGCGAGGGCCACGCGCTTGGCAGGTGTGAAGCGATCCTCGCCGTAGAGTATCATCGAATGCGAGCAATCGAGCATAAGTACAGTGGCGCAGGAACTCTGATACTCGGTCTGATGCACCATCAAGTCCGAGTATTCCAGATTCAGCGGGACTCCGAGACCCTCACGCTCGATGGCCGATTTGAGCGTGGCGCTCACGTCGAGGTTCAACGTGTCGCCGAATTCATAAGGACGCGAACGCTCGTTAGCTTCAACTCCCGTCGAAAGATAATTCGTATCGTGGCGGCCGAAAGAGGATTTACCTAGCGAGGCTATCAACTCTTTGAGCGCCTTGAATCCGAGAAAATCCAGTCCCTTGTCTGTAAGCTCGAATTTTACACTACGTTCCGCCCCGCGCCCCGCACGCCTGCCTTCGCGCGCAAGGCCGGTCTCTTGTTGAAGATTCGAAGGCTCTTCGTTGATCGTGATATAACCTTCTTCAATCAGGCGCTCGATCAGGCGGTCGAGCAATTGAGACATCGCCTCCGCGTTCAGGTTGCCGTTTTCATCCGTGAGGTGTTCTATCTCTTCGTCCGAGAGCAAGCCTTCTTCGAGGAGCGCGCGCATTATGGCTTCACGAAGCGCATCAAGCGATTGGTCGCCGTCGCCCCAGTAGGGAGAGTAATAATTTTGATAGCCGCTCTGGAGCAGAAACTCGGCCAGCCGGTCGAGCAGGTCTTCAAGGCTGAACGACTCCCAATCCGCGCCTTCCCATTTTGAATACTTCGTGAATTTCATCTCTTGGGACGCAGGCTGCCGACTGTGAAATTGTGGCGTGCCTCTTCCGGCACAGGGCTTGAAGGCTTCGATGTGGCGGCTTGCGAATGGTCTCGCTCTTCGACTTCGAGCAGGTCGCCTGATGTGAAGAGATATGTGCGCAGATGCCGGTCCCATTCGGGGTCGCGGCGGCGAATCCATTCCAGGAGCATGGCTGCGTGTTCTTTCTCTTCTTCGGCATGGTGGCCGAGGATGCGGCGCAACTCGTCGTCATCGGTTACGTCCATGCGCTGAGAGTACCAGTCCATCGCTTCGAGTTCTTCCATAAGTGAATGGATGGCCCGTGCCATGTCACGGGTTTCAGGCTTCAACATCTCGTAAGGCGCGTGCCAGGCTATCGGCATCTTTTCGAATCCTTTCTTCTTCTGGTATCAAGTACCGGTCCAGCCATCAGACAGCAGAGAACCAAGCAAGGGAGCGATTCGGAAAGGATGAAGGTGGAAGGATGAAGGATGAAAGTAGTTGTGAAGGTGTCGATTCATCCTTCATCCTTCATCCCTCATCCTTCAAAACGCCCCTGCATCCGCCTCAGTTTATTCTTCGCGAACGATTGAAGCTCTCATATTCCTGACGGCGAGGCTCGCGTTTTGCCGCCGTGTATCCGCGCTCGTCGCTGCGGCTGATCTTCTTCTGTGCGTGCAGCCCTTCTAATAACAACTCGCACACGGCGACCATAACGGCCGGTTGAGACTTGCTCGCAAGGCCCGACTCGGCGGCGGCGTTCAATAATCCCCCTACTCTACGGAAACCCTTGAGGCAGAGGTCCGCGCTGTCGCTGTCACTCACTCGCAGGGTGCCGCCATCGTCGAACCACGAGACTATGGCCGAACAATCTATGTGATCGAAATACTCTTCGAAGGTCTTGCATACAGCGGCCCTTATAATGTCGCGGGCCACTGCGGTCGCGCCGCGCTGCTCGCCCTCGTATTCCAATTCGAGCTTGCCTGTGATCGAAGGCAGCGCGGCGTATATGTCGCTTATGCGCGGCACGACCGTCTCTTCTCCGGTTGCGAGGCGACGGCGCTCGGCGTTCGATAAGACGTTCTCAATCACAGAGATAGGCAGGCGCTGGCTCACGCCCGAACGTTTGTCTACGCGCTGGTCTTTGCGTGCCTCGAAGGCTATCTGCTCGACGGCGCGCATTATGAAGTCGGGCAGATAAATCTTTTGAGAATCACGTCCGAGCCATGCCTCCTGGCGGGTTATCTCCATGCCTTCTTCGAGGGTCGCGGGATAGTGCGTGTGTATCTCCGAGCCTATGCGGTCTTTGAGCGGGGTTATTATCTTGCCGCGCGCCGTGTAGTCTTCGGGGTTGGCCGAAAAGACGAGCATCACATCAAGGGGCATTCGTATGGGATAGCCTTTGATCTGAACGTCGCCCTCTTGCATGATGTTGAAGAGACCGACCTGTACCTTGCCAGCAAGGTCGGGCAACTCGTTTATAGCGAATATGCCGCGATTGGCTCGCGGGAGCAATCCGTAATGAATGGTCAGTTCGTCCGAGAGCAGATGGCCGCCGCGCGCCGCCTTGATGGGGTCGAGATCGCCTATGAGGTCGGCTATCGTTACGTCGGGCGTCGCGAGTTTTTCCACATATCTCATATCACGGGATATGAAAGTGACGGGCGTGTCGTCTCCATGCTCGGCGAGCGTCAGTCGGCAGGATTTGCATATAGGCGAGTAAGGATTGTCGTTTATCTCGCACCCCGCGATTGCGGGCATCCACTCGTCGAGCAAGCCGACCATCTCGCGCAGTATGCGACTTTTGGCCTGGCCGCGCAGCCCCAGGAGTATAAGATTGTGGCGCGAGAGTATGGCGTTTACGATCTGAGGTATGGCCGAATCATCGTAGCCGACTATGCCGGGAAAGATCGCCTCCCGGCGTTCGAGTTTTCCGATGAGGTTCTCGCGCATCTCGTCCTTGATCGAACGTTTGGTGAGACGCGCCTGGCTGTAATGGCTGGCTTTCAGTTCGCCGATGGTGCGCGGCATCTGCATGAATTGTTACCCCTGTGGATATCAGCTATCAGCTATCAGCTATCAGCTATCAGACTGAAGACAGACGCCTGATGGCTGAGGACTGAGGGCTGACGGCTGATGCGGGCGTCAGCCCTTTTTGCCGAAAATCTTTTTGAACACGCCGAAGAATCCGCCCTTCTTCTTTTTCTCGTCGTCCTTCTTCTTTTTGTCGGAGTCTTTCTCTTGAGTCTTTGCTTTCGAGGGATCTGACTTTGCGTCCTTCTTCGATTCGGCAGCCGGTTGAGCGGGTTTGGATGCGGCTTCAGAAGATTTCGTGTCGCCGACGGTCTTTATGGTCGGCGTCGTATTTTTCGGTTCGGCGACAGCCGCAGGCGGCTCTTCGGTTTTTGGAGCGGTCTTTGCGGTTTCTCCGTCTGTGCCGTCGGTTCCGGCCGATTTCGCTGTGTCTGCCGAGTCAGGGGAGGTTTCAGTCACAGGGGCTGCCGCCTTCTCTTTTGCTGCGTCGGGCGGCGCAGCTTCCGCTATCACTTGCGGCTCGACCAGGGTTCCCTGCGGCGATTGTTCATTTGCAGTCGACGCAGCTTCGGTTGCGCCCGGATTGGAAACGGCTTCGGACCCGGTAGGGGTTTCGAGCGTGGATATGCTGGCTCTGGGCAGATAAAATACCGTAATTGCCGAGATGAGCAGCGCGCCGAGCAGCAAGCCTACCCCGAGAATGGACCATAACCTGTTCGGGTCGCGGAGGCTTGAGACCCCCGCGCGAGTGAGCCGCGTTCCGTCCAGGTCGCAGAATTTCAGGTCGTCTTCAAAAGATTCATTGCATACCGGGCATGTCTTCATGATGTTCTCCCTGTCTGTTCAACGCAGGCGCGCTGTTTTGATACCGTGCCATTCTATCATTCAATGCCTGTCGGTTCAACGCTTGAGACCGACAGAGCAGCAGGCAGTAGATGCCTGCTTCCTGCTGTCCGGCTTTAAATGGCTTCTTTGAAGTATTACACCGTAGGGCTAAGGCTCGATTCCGAAGGGTATGGATTTCTGCGCGCTACGCTTCGCTTTTTCATCCTTCAGGGTTATTCGCAATTCATATATTCCAGGCGCAATGGCGAGCTTTATCTGGCCCCCTATCTCGACCCCCTTTTTATCTCTTCCCATCAGGCGAGAGTCGAGCGGGTGCCATTCGCTCTGATAGATCACACGGTCGCTGTGAAGTATTTCCGATTGGATCAGCACGTCCGACTCTGCGCTCTTCTTCGAAGCCGCGTTGTAGGCCATCAGATAATAGATCAGCGTGCTGCCCACCTTGTAGAACTTGATGCCTCCCTCCTGCCTCGCAACCAGAAGACCTTTGCTTGCGGCTGCTCCCGACGCGGGCAGGTCTGCGGTTGTAGGCTCGGCAAGCAGAATATCGCTCATCATAAGCCTGTTTTTGTCCGGCTTGGGGACATCTACCCATGCCTTCGCCGTGCCTACGCGCTCGCTTTCGGCCTCGCGCACCCCGACTCTTATGTGATAGAGACCGGGCTTCAGGGTCAATCGCCTGCTGTAGTTGTAACCGGTCTGCCTGGCTATCTCGAATCTTTCGGGAAGCAACTCTCCGCGCACATCATCCGAATGCGTATCTATTGCCTTGCCGGTTCGGTCGTAGACGACCGTTGCCACTTCGAGTTCCAGCCGATGGCGTCCGTTTTGCTCGATGTATTCGAAATCGTCCCCATCAATGTGTACGCGAAGCGAGACCTGAGCGTTGTCGCTCCCTGTCTCAAGGTAATAGGCCGAAGCCATAATGCCAATGTCGGTGGTCAGAAGGGGCGAGGCTATGGCCCTGAAGAGCTTGCCCTGCGGGGTGTTGCCGAAGATGTCTTTCTCCTCTTTTTCCAGATCTACGGGGAGGTAGCCCCTCTGCGCGCGGACCTGATATTCGGGGTGGCCTTTCACACGCACGATGATGGAGCGGAACTTCTTATCATCCTTGAAGTCGGGCGGGTAATAGGCGAGCGTGTAGTATACGCGGTTGCTCTCAATCGCTTTTTGGATCGCTCCGCCCAAATCATTAGTTCTGAAAAAGGGCTGGCCGCCCGTATCTGCCGCCAGCGCGTTCATCCCGTCCTGATCGTCTTTTTCTCCATCCGACGAAAAGCTCATAAGTCGTCCGCCCAATGCGCCGCTCACTCCCACGCGCATAGAGGCGCTGAACAAGGGTGGCGGGACCAATCCTTTTGCATATAAAGAATAGATCACGACGCCTGAGCGAACCGCATAATTGATGGCACGCCGCATATCGCTGCCATCGACTTCGCCGCCCTGATCTCTCAACGAGAACCCGTCAGACATGAAGAACAGGAGCCGCTGGCCCGGCATACGGGCGAGCCGCTCTACGATGGCTTTAAGGGACGATAGCACATCCTTCCTGCGGTAAGTTTCGTTAATAAGGACTTCGCTCGCTTTCTGTTCCACGATATGTCTCAAGAACGCCGGAGGAGCGAACGCCAGAGAAGGGTCTTCCTGCTTCAATACTTCGACGGCGACGCCAAAAGCATCCGGGAGTCGCTTCTTCACCATCGCCGCCAGGTAGGGCGTAAAGAGGCTCTCTTGCTGTGATTTCCAGGGAGTGATCTTGTTTATCGCATACCGCAGTATCTTGCGGTCTTGCGTGAACTGTTCCAGCACCCCCAGCATCCCCGTGCTCGTCATCAGCAGTACATGGTCACGGTTCGTCATCTCTTCGTCTACGAAGCGATGCAATGCCTTTCTTACAAGCCCCAGACTCGATAGCGAAAGATGCAGCGTGTCTACAAACAGTACAACCGTGCGCGCTCCCGGCTCTTTGGCTGCCGGTTCGCTCACACCGGGAGGGACGATTTTGTCAGAATCGGGGGCCTTTCTGACCGTATCTCTGCCGCCTGTGCGCTCCAGGGAGAAGAAACTTATCTCCTGAGGCTTGCCCTTGTCTAAAAGCTCGAAGTCCTCTTTCTTGAGGTCATCGATTATGCGCCCGCTCTTGTCGGTGACGACGGCGCGCACTTCGAGGAGGTCCGCCTTGAGGCGCAACTGTTGATCGTCCTCTTTCGGCTTCTGAGTTTGCTTGGATGCGCTGGCTGATTGGCCAGTCCATAATGAGACGGCGAGAAGGAAACAGACCCGTGCGTTGACCATCCGTTCTTCCTCCGATTGATTATCTGCTCATCCTCAGCGACTTACCCGTAGCCAGTTGGAGTACGGTATTTACCCGGAGCCGAGTGTAAGGTATATCGAGGTTGTCAGTCAAACGCAATTGAGACGCTGCAACTCCCGGCCGGAGATTACGCGGTGGTCAGTAGTCAGTCTTCAGCCATCAGCCATCAGTCTTCAGTTCATGGTCTGACGGCTGATAGCTGATAGCTGGCCACTGACCCCTCCGACTAGGCGTCGTAGAGCGCGGCTATGAGGCATCCGCGCGCGGTTGCGGTCAAAGGGTCGTCGGCCACGCGGATTTCGGAAATCTCAAGCGGGAAGCCGTCGCGCTTGAGCGCCTGGCTGAATTTTCCGAGAAAGCCTTTGGGCTTCGCCGTCCCGCCGGCCAGGACTATGGGAATCGGTTTATCTATCCGAGGCATGTTCTTCGTCTCGGCCAGCGAACTGCGAAGCGCCTCGACCAGAGAGACTATAACGTCGTCGTAATAGACGTGCAGCGCGCTTTCGTACTTGTTTTGAGGCGGGCGCGAAAGGTCGAGGCTCTCTTCCTTGATGACGCGAATTCGCGTGGCTCCCTCGCTTGTGACCGAGGCGACCGAGCGGTCTATGTAGTCTCCCGCTTTTGCCAGGCTGAACGTCATGACGGGTATGGACATGAAGGCGAGGCAGACGTTGCACATTCCGCCGCCGCAGCTTATGCCTATGCCGCTGAAGTTATCCTGTTCCATCTCCGCAAAGACCACGGCCAGCCCTTCGTTGATGGACTTCGAGTTATAGCCCATCCCGTTGAAGAGGTCGCGCAGCATGGCTTCGTGGTATACGAGGTCCGTCGAGGTTCCGTCGCGCGGAGCGCCCGGCACGCTGAAGCGCAGCATCTCGCCGCTCTTGGTCCTGCGCAGGAGTTGGTGAATGATGGCCTGTATCACGGGAAGCGAATACTCTTCCGAAGGGTTGAGAGTGCCGTTGAACATCGGTCGGCGCACTTCGGTGTTGAAGAAGTTTGCAAAGCGTTCGGCCTCGTTGCCGAATATTTGCAGACGCTCGTCGCCGTTGAGTTGATAGCTGACCTTGTTCTGTTTGAGTATGTTCTCGGTGAATTTCGAATAGGCGACGGTGATAAACGCGTTCAACTCCGCGCGGGTTTTTACATTATCGGCCTGGCCGCTTGCCAGCACCAGGCGGCTCGTTCCGACATCGAGGCCCAGGGCCGAGCCCTCGTTCTTTGCAGCCTCTGTTTTTTCGTTCTCTTTTTCGTTCTTCTTCTCCATTTTGCCTCCAAAATTGTTTTCGCTCGTGTCGAGCGTGTGGGGCGTAAGAAAGCGATCTTTGTCGGTGTTCAGGCTCGCAACAGCCTGCCTGGATGCTTTCAGTTTCACTGCCTTGCCCGCCGGTATGGGTTTCGGGGGGGTGCCCCTTGCGGCGGGCAGAAAACCGCTTCTCTTGGGTTTCAAATACAGGCGGCCGAGACCGCGTATGTATATACAGTCGTCACTGCCGAGCTGGCCCTTGATAACACTGAGCGTAGCGTCTACGCCACGTCGGGCGGCGCGCCGTGCGAGTCCCGTGCGTCGTGCCGCCTCCTCTATCAAGTCCTTTTTGTTCATGCAGACAGACCACTCTCAGTTCGATGCGCAACTCTCAGGGATTTCAAACCGGTCGTCACTGTACTTGTCACTCTTCGATCTTTACGCTTTCCTGATCGAGCGATCGCTGTTTCGAGTAGAGTCGCTGAAATATCTGTCGTAGCGCGCGGCGCTCTTCTTCCGGGCTGAGACCTCGCTCTCGGGCCGCCTCTTTCAGCGCCGCGTCCGCGCGCTCAAGCCCCGGCCACGCCGTGCCGCCCGCCGCCCTTATGTATGCCTGATCGTAAGAGAAGCCCAGGCGCGATATGGCCGCCATCTCGGTTTCATACTTGTTGCTGAGACCGAGGGCTTCGAAGGGAAACCCCGATACCCAGTCCGTGTGGTAGCCCATCAAGCGATTGGACGGGTTCACCGATACCAGGCCGTGAGTGACGCAGTTGGCGTCCTCTATACTGTACTTGGAGCGCAGGACCACCGTCAGCACGCGGGCCGCGTATATCTGCGCTTCGTTGATACGGTCGGGACCGACCGCTTCCGCCCCGGATTGTCCCTCGAAGCATACCCCTATGAAGCTCGGACTCAGATTGACGTAGAGTTTGTCGCCGTCGGCCCAAACGGAATTGCCCGCGTGATTGGAGGTGAACTCGTCGCGCACTATTCTGTATGTCCGCCCGAACCTGTCGATCACGTAATTGTACAACCTGTGATCGCGCGAGTATTCGAGCAGCGATCTCGAATGGTACTGCAATGACGAATTGTAGTCGCCTGCGAACGGCAGCAGGTCGCTCTCCGATATGTGATAGAGTATGCCCACAGGCTTCGATTCCACTTTCAACTCGCCGGGCTCAGGGTCGAGCGATTCGAGGTCGAAGCGATAAAACCTGCGCTCCTGCCCTGTGGTCTCGAATTCCGTCAGCACGCGCGCGCCGTTACTGTAGAATTCATAGCCTTCGCCCGATTCGGCCAGCCAGACTTTATCGAGAGACAGCCCTGCTTCCGACCCTATATTTGCGACCGCGCCGACCGCTTCGGGATTCGCCGTCGGGGACGGCGGACTATCTATGGCGCGAGCTTCGGTCGGAGGGGGAAGGCTCGTTACAAGCTTCAATACCGTGTATATGAGACCTCCGCCCACGCCCAGCACGAGCAAAAGGCATAAGGCGTAGAGGGCGTAGCGGAGCCGGTAGAGCAGGGAAGTGACCCGTATGCCGAAAGGTGCCGGGTGGTCTGGAGGAAGCACTTTCGATAGTTCGACGACCAGCATCATACGTTGAGGCAGGGAGCCTACGAACGGAATCCTTGCCATAAAATCTGTGGGCTGTTCGGCTTGCAAAACGCGATTGAGAAACTTCAGCCGCTGGACAGGCGATTTTATGTATCGAGCGTATTGGTCGACCAGTCTGGCGTTTCGGATGTTTTGTAGCTTCAGTTCTTGCATCCCCGTAATCAATCGTCGGCTCTCACGACCCCGATACTATGAGTTCCAGGTTTATTCCTGCGGCCCTGGCGCGCTGGCGATATTCGGTCGAATACTTTTTCGCTTCTTCGGCCGTCGCGAAATGGCCCACGCGCACCCTGAACCACGTTCCTCGCCCCTTGATTTCGGCTGCCGCCACGTAAGCGGGAATGCCCGCGCGCGTAAGCTTTTCGGCAAAACGTTTGGCCTCGTCTTCACTGGGGGACGACATGGCCTGTAGTGAGATCGGTCCCTGTGGCGAGCCGTTCTGATCCGCGACGGCCGGCTCGGAGGGGTTTTGCCCGCTTGCGGCCTGAGCATTCGCATCAGGCGAATTTGACGAACCGGGCTGCTCGACGGCATCAGGCGGGGGAGCCGGTTTTTCCGCGACCTCGCCGTGAGAAATCAAAGCCGAGGTTTGCGGTTTGTCGGACGCTTTTGCGTTCGAATCGGTCTCCTGGGTGCCGGACGGCTTCAAAAATATCACGGCCCCTGCAACGGCCGCTGCGACAAGCACGAATATGATCGCCGCCGCGATCCATAGACGTTTGCGGCTTTTGCGGCCGTTCGGACTGAGCAAGACCGGATATTCGTTACGTGAATGCTCCCAGGATGGAAGAGGCTCTTCCCAGGGGTCTGCCGACCCGTTATATCCGGGGAAATTCTTTTCCGCCGAACCGTTCGCGCTTCTTTGCGCGGCGGCAGCGGTATCTTCGAGCGGATTGGTCGTCAATTTCTGAAAGGTCTGCGGCGCGTTGCCGGTTCGCCTGGTCTCTTCTATAAAGTCCTGCCGGGCGGAATCTCCGTTGCTTTTTGCCGTCGGTTCAGGGACCGCTTGCCGATGAGCGAGAGTGTTTGCTGCCAGGTCTATCGGGGCTGAGGTTGACGGCAACGTGGTTCGGACCATCTTCTGACACTGCGGGCACAATCGGGTCGGGCCGGGCACCGTGCCGCTGCCCGATGCGTACACGCTCTTGCATAAAGGGCAAATAGAATTTGATGACTCAGCCTGCATTTTACAACTCCTTTCGGCCCTTTCTCTCAGGCCGGAATCGAGGAAAAGCTTCTGCGCCCGGTTTGAAGTAATGCTTGCGCGAATTATGCAAAGCGATTGTACCGGTTCCAAGCCGAAGTTCGGCGGGGCGCTTCTATCGAGGGGGCATGATTATTAAGGTGGTTCGATTATAACACAGGGCAGGGGTTTTACAAGCGCCTCTTTCAAGCTGACCGAATCGGACGAAAAGCAACTCTTCATCCAGTGAGGTCAGGCCCGAGTCACCACCTTCGTGCCCAGAGAAGCGATATATGTTTCGATCTCTTCGCGGTCTTCTTCATCGAGGTTGAGAAATTCGACTCCCAGCCCCTGGCCTTTCCTCGTATAGCATACGCGCGAGACGGCGATCACCCTGTGTTTGTTGGGCAATTCGAAACGAACGACCATGCGCGCCCCTGCCCGTATAGGCTCTTCCGTGCTTATGAACATGCCTCCTGCGCTGATGTTGGCCATGTTCTTTCGCACGCGAGAAGGACCGCTGCTGCTGTTTGTAAGCTCGTATTCGACCTGTGCCGTTATGGGAGCACGTTCGAAACGGCGTCGCTCCAATCGCGCAGAACTTTTCATAGGACTCCTTTATTACGGTTCATACAGGAAGAATGCCCGCCCTTCAGTTCGATCTCCATTCAATGTTTTGCGGTTCGCCATGGGGGATATGGTCTTCGCCTCCTGCAACCTTGCTCAAATAAAAGACTGCCGTGACACTCCCCTCCCTAAAGGAAGGGGCTTCTCGCGCTAGTGGCGAGCTACTTGCCGGGTGCCCGCCGGTCTACCTGGACTTGGCCCAGGATACTTGTACTTGATTACTTGCGGGATATTCCGCCCAGGAAGCAAAGCCGAATGCTGACCTATGCTCAGGATATTGACTGCGCCAACGCAATCGCGTTGCAGCACAAGACCGCATTGGCTACAACAGTACACCCTTTTGTGCTTGCTCCTGTGTCCGCATACAGGGCATGTCTGCGAACTGTACCTTTCTTCAACTACAATCGCGCCTGCCAGTTTGTAGTTGAGCATTTCGATTATTTGAGAATTGCAAGCCTGAGATACCTGCTGCGCTTGCTTGCGATTCATTTTTTGAGCCGCATCATTAAAAGGCTTGCCGACATAGACGGTTGCGCCCGGAAATTCATTTGCTACCTTCCGAGTCGTCTTATGGAGCATGTCTTTGATACGCCGCTTGCTCTTTGCAAGGAATTTCTTCTTACGCCTTTGAATACGTTTCGATCTACGGGAGTCTTTCTGTTTGGTCGCCTGCTTCGCATTCAGTTTCGCAAGCGTTTTGTTTCGCCTGCGAACCTCAGACTTGATTTCTCTACCACTGATGACTACCGCCTGCGCTCCGTCAGTAGCGGCAACAATCGTATTCACACCCAGGTCAACACCAATTTCTTTACCGGAAGGAACCGGAGCGATTTCATCCGGGCATTCGCACACAAGCGTTACACTGAAAAGCCCGAGTCGGACTTCCATCAACCTTCCGGGCAAGGTGACACTATCAGGTATTTTGATTCTGAGCGTGCCTGCGACCCCATTGGGCAAATACAAATAGCCATCCCTGATGCGTGCGCCCTGATTGGTATAGATTACATCCCTGTAGCGAAAGAATCGCCAGGGATACTTTGCAAGGTCCGGGTCTGCACCCTTCTTGCGAAGTTGACGAGTTGAGTTCACAGCCTCAAGAAACTCGCCGATGATTTGTTGTACCGTCTGAGAATGCAACTTGGGATAACGACCTTTCGCCCATTGCTCCCAACGACTCTTTGTAGGCCACTTCAACCCGCGACGCCGTATGCGGAAATGACGCTTCACGAGATCATTCCAGAGCCGCGCCGCTTCTTTGCGGGCCTCATTGTAAGTTCGCCATTGGGTCTCCGTTTTGGGAGTCCAGTTGATATTTACCGTCCGGTAAACCATAGCCCTATTTTAAGGGATAGGGCAAATAAAGCCAATCAAATAATCGCCTTACAGCAATGCGAAAATTCATCCCTTCGCTCAAAGCAAGGGGCTTTCTTTTCGCGGTTTTCTGTAAGAACGACAGGTCGGCCCTTGACTGTAACCGCGCGCCCACCTGTAAAAGTATAATTTTATAGCGAATGCGCCGAAAATTATATTGACCCGCCGAATCACAGGTCAAGCGCCCGAAGGCCGAAGCCGATGCATAAGGCACGCTCCGTTGCAATGGGGTGCGGTTGCGGAAAAATCGGCGCTAATCCCACAGGCGGCAGTTCGGGTGTCCGAACGGCCCGCACAAGGCCAACGATTAGTGCTCTTGAGGGGGTCGGCGCGGGCTCATCGAGGTGATGGTGACCATGTCGACGCTCGTGCCGTGGCTCTTCCTGCTCGTGGCTCTGGTCGGGGCGTGGTTCACGTACAATGCGCTCCGGCCCATGGGCGGGGGCAGCGCGCAGTTCTCGGTGCTCAGCT
>JAKEHD010000240.1 GCA_022615215.1 Blastocatellia bacterium | reverse complement strand
GCTTGATGAAAAGTTTCAATCCATGCCGCGCAGAGTATACTTCCGCGACTTTAGGCGTCTCGGAAGCCTTCAGTATCCGTTCGTTGATCTCGGTCAGGCTTTCTGTGCGAATGTGATTGCCAGTCTGAATGTGCTCCGCGTCGAAGACCGACCGCTCGCCCTGAGGTTCGCCTTTTATCAACCAGCAGCGTATGAGAAATGAGTTGTAAAATTTCATAAGCCACTCGCCCTGTGCGCGCTGCCACAAACAGTAATCGGTTGTCGGCTGCCGGTGGCCGGCTCTTCTCCACTTACCGCCGTTCAGAGCCGGTTGTTTGCGAACACGAGGGCATCTTACAGGGCGAGGGTTCCCCAAAAGTTCGCGGGATGTTCCCAAAATGTTCCCGACTGCTCACTGTGACTGCGGCTTTAAATTGAATTAGTGAAAGTGACGGAAAGCCACTCGTAATGAGAAGTCTTTCTCACTCGGACGGAAAAGTATTTCAACAATACTGAGCGAGCTTCGTACTACAGGGCGAGTGGAAATAAGCAGGCGTCAGGATTCAGGGACCGACAGAAACGCGGATATGATTCACGATGAAGACGGATTGAACTAACCACAGATCACGCAGCTATCAGACCATGAACTGAAGACTGATGGCTGATGGCTGACCCCTGCTCATCCGGCGACCTTCGATTCGACCGCCTGCTGAAACTTCTTTACGGCCTTGTCATGCACGTTCTCCCAGTCGAGCATCCACCACCAGGGTGTGGAACCGTTTTCAGCGACGAAATTACAGACCTGATCCCAGGACTTGAATCCGAGACGTTCTACGAAATATCTCGGCAGCAGTTGAGGCATGAATCCCACCTGCATCCAGTCGAGGAAGCCCTCGTCACCCGTAGACAGGAACTCGGTTATGGTTGCGAATATGATAGAGTGCTCGCGGTGGGTTTCCAGGAAGCGGTGAACCGATGGCAAAACCCCGTTGTAGAGCCAGGCCGAACTTTCGGCCCGAGGGGGATTCCAGTAATCTTCGGCCGCGAGCACCGCTTCGACCGATACGCGCGCTCCCCGCTTTACGACATCCGCTTCTTCCAGCGTCCAGGAAGCCCAACTGTACCCCGCGTCAATGTATATCTTGCAATCAGTGCAGGCGAAGTAGAGGTTTGTCATAATCAGGTGCCCCATCCTCCTTTACCCGCCCGCTACAATATGAGCGACTACGCGACTGCGCGATTACGCGACTGCGCGATTACGCGACTGCGCGATTACGCGACTGCGCGATTACGCGACTACGCTCCGCAGGCGGTACTGACTTTGCGCGAGCGGGTACGGCGTGACTCGCTTATCTGATTAACAATGTCGTCCGTTGCCTCGTCCGGAAGGCTTGCGTTAAAATGGTCCCGGCATCAGGGCCGCCGGATGAGGCTGCGACCTTGTAGCCCGCGCCGTATGTATAAAGCAACCGGGGGCCGAAGTCCTTTGAAAGCCCTCAAAACTTTCTCAATGATATTTCTCAATGCCCTTTTATGAGCGATCAAACAAGGCATTTTTATGAGTTTGGCCGTTTTCGGATAAACACCGCCGAACGCCTGCTCCTGCGCGATAGCGATATTGTGTCGGTCACTCCGAAGGTCTTCGACATACTGCTCGCGCTCGTCGAGCACACGGGCCGGATAGTCGAAAAAGACGATCTGATGAAGCGGGTCTGGCCCGACACTTTCGTCGAGGAAGGGAGCCTCACGCAGAATATATCGCTGCTCAGGAAGGCTCTCGGAGAAAACCCGAACGAGCCGCAATATATCGAGACCGTTTCGAGGCGGGGATACCGCTTCGTGGCATCAGTGAGCGAGATTTGGGAGGATGGTACAGAGGTCGATAATGGCCGGAGGGCCGCGAGCGCTGTCGCCGTTGAAAGCGGCGTGCCCACTGCCCGCGAAGATTCCGGCAACATAAGGGCCGTTGAGCGAGACTTGATTATTTCAACAGGTGGAGGAGCGGCTGCGGCTATGGCCCGGAGCGATGATGCAGGCGAGGCGCAGGCAATAAGCGACAGCGGTCGCGGACTCTTCGATTACCTGTTGAGCGGATTTAGGAAAAAAGATCGCAGTATACCCTTCGTCTTCCTTTTGAAACGCCATCAGCGCACAGCGATGATCGCTCTCGTGATTATCATCGCGGCTATAGCTGCGGCGGCCTATTTGAACGGGCGCGGCAATGCTTTGGATGGAAGCGCGAGCGCCATCGAATCGATAGCCGTTCTGCCCTTCGTCAACGACACTTCCGACCCGGATGCCGAGTACATAAACGACCGTGTCACAGAAAGCCTCATCAACAGCCTCTCGAAGCTGCCCAAGCTGCGAGTCGTGCCGCGTAGCCTCGTTATCAGTTATAAAGGACGGAATGTCGATCCTCAAAAAGCCGGGCGCGAATTGAACGTACAGGCGGTGCTGACGGGCAGGGTCCAGAGGCGGGGCGATACCCTTAGCGTTCAGGCGGACCTGATCGATCTGGAGAACGTCTCTCAGATATGGGGCCAGCACTACGACCGGAAAATCGCGGACGTGCTTCTGGTCGAAGAGGATATCTCCCGCGACATATTCGAGAACCTGCGCTTGAAACTCAGCCTCGAAGAGCAGAAGCAACTTGAGGCTTACCGCCTTTACCTAAAGGGCCGCAACTACTGGAACAAGCGGACCCCTGAGGGTTTGCAACTCGGCATAGATTACTTTCAGCAGGCGATCAGCATAGACGAGGGGTATGCGCCCGCTTATGCGGGGCTTGCCGATTGTTACAACATGCTCGTCGTCTACGGCGTGCGCCCGCCCAAAGACGGCTTTCCCGAAGCGAAGGCGGCGGCGCTGAAGGCGCTTGAGATCGATGAGACCCTTGCCGAAGCACACACGTCGCTTGCCTTCATAAAATTCCGATGGGATTGGGATCGGCTAGAGGCGGAAAAAGAGTTCCTCGCGGCCATAAAGCATCGTCCCTCTTATGCGTCTGCGCATCAATGGTACAGTTCCTATCTGTTGGCCTTCGAGCGGTTCGACGAAGCGATAGCCGAAGCGAAACGGACTCAGGAGCTTGAGCCGCTCTCCTTGATCGCCCGCTCGCACCTTGCGTGGATACTATACCTGTCGGGCCGCAACGACGCGAGCATAGCCGAATGCAAGAAGATGCTGGATGTCGACCCGAACTTCTTCCCTGCGCGCAGGTATCTCGGTCTGGTCTACGAACAGATGGGCAGATATGAAGAGGCCATATCGGAGTTCGATAAAGCGGTGAAGCTCTCAGGCAGCCCGCTCGTGCTTGCGCTTCTCGGGCACGCCTACGCTGCATCGGGCAAGACGGCTGAGGCCCGAAGGATACTTGCCGAGTTGGAGCAGTTGAAGGGTCAGAAATATGTCTCGCCTTACACGATAGCCGCCATATACGCCGCGCTCGGCTCGCCCGACCAGGCATTCGACCAATTGGAAAAGGCGTATGAGGAGCGCGATATATGGTTGATGAACCTGAAGGTCGATCCCGTGCTTGGAAACCTCCGATCAGACAGCCGGTTCCCGGACCTCCTGCGCCGTGTGGGGCTTGCGCCCTGATGACATACTGCTCACAGTTCGAAAAATAAAGTTTCATCTCTTGCCGCGCGAAGTGTAATAATAAAGTATTGGAGGTGATAAAGTGGTTGAAGATACTGCAATCGTATCAACCTCGAATGCTGAGGAAGGGCAAAGGGCTGAAGAAGAAAAAAGCAGCTTGGAACGAGAGTTTCGCGCGCTGGCTGACAGATGGCTTACTGAAACACAGTTCATCTCCGACCCATCGGAGAAATTTCTTCATCCCGCTTATCTTGGCATTATAGGGATGGGCAGGCCCGCTATCCCTTTTCTATTGTCTGAGGTACAATCGCTTTCGGGAAACTGGTTTTTAGCGTTACGTTCCATTACGAAGCAGGATCCCGTTCAACCGGAAGATGCCGGAAGTATGCAGGGCATGGCAGAAGCATGGTTGCGATGGGGAAGACAGCAGGGTTATATCATCTGATGCAGTCTTTGGTTCTTACTCCACAACAGAAAGCAACAGTACATCGCCGTCTTGAAATCGCCTTTCCAAACTTAACATTGGAAGGTTTCGAGGTCCGAAGTCAGCCGACGCCCGTCTACAATTGCGTTGCCTATGCTGCAGATATTTATACCATTCCGTGGTGGCCGAGCGATCCGCATGTGACCCATCGGGACTATTACTGGCCTGATGACATACCGCGTGAAGAAACAATCGAGAGCTTCATACTTGCATTTGGGACTATTGGTTATGAGCCCTGTGAGAATGGCGACTATGAAGAGGGCTACGAAAAGGTGGCTATATACGTAGATGAGAGAAGAAGGCCCAAGCATATGGCGAAACAATTGATTGCGGATAGAACTTGGAGCAGTAAACTCGGTGATGCGTGGGATATTCACCATCATACACTTGAAAGTATCGAGGGCGATCAATATGGTCGAGTTGCTCAGTTCTTACGCAGACACGCAGGGTAAGGCAAGCCTGGCAAAGCAGCAAAGAAATGAAAATGGATAGCCCGCAAACATTATAGATGATTGCCGAAGCAGGCCATGTCTCACTTCACTAAACACTGAAAAAACTCTTCCATCTGAAAATGACTCCGGTTATATTGCAGTTGTTCTCGAAGAGCATATTGAAGGGAAGCTTCGAGATATAGCGGAGATTGAAGGCGAAGCCCTTACATACCTTTGAAGATTCGGGAAGTGCCCCGAGAGATGAGGAGTTTGTAATCTCATGGCGCGGAACCTATGCCCTCAGAGCCCCCAATATATGGAGCGTTGTGATGGGCATTCAGCGCCAGACTTGGTTCCTGCCCTTATCCATTGGTCATAAAAATGGAGTGTAGCAATGTTAAAGAGGAGCTTTCTTGTAATGTTTCTATTGGCGCTTGTGTCGATTGATGCGAGTGGGCAAAAACTCAGTAGTTCAGCTTTAGAGGCAGAGCAGAATAAAAAGGCAGTTGAGGAAACCGTTAAGGCTTATGCCAGAGCTTTGGCCGATCTACCTCGCACCCGCGATGCGCAAACTATTTTGAGATTTCACGCTGTAGAATTTACGGGCATAAATGATGGAGAAAAGTACGATCTTGCCAAAATCAGAGATACCCTGGATAAGGTTATGAGAGCGATTGATGAGGGCAATAATATTGCGATCTCGGCGAAGGCGGAGAATATAAAGATTGAATTCGAGGGAGATATTGCCTGGGCAAGTTATGATTCTATTGTCCGCATAAAAGTCAATGGGAAGGTAGCCCAAGATGTAAAACAAAAATCGACGGATAAGTTTAAACGAGTCAACAGCGGATGGTTATTGACTCATTCGATTAGTTCCACAGTGAAAGAGCCTACTCCAGCGTATGATCCGCCATCTGTCGAGCCTCAAACTCCCAAGCAAGTAAAAATTGTAGATAGCTCCTTTGCTGTATCGCCGAGATACTTTCAAACGTTTTCTTTTTCTCTTCCGGTTGGAGGATACGTAAGAGGGCGCTTCGATAGTCAGGGGGGCCGTTGGAGTGATGTTCAAGTCATTCTGATCGATGCGCGCGAGTATGATAACTACCGGAACAATAGAGCGTTCAGAGCTTATCATAATTCGGGGAAAGTATATTCAGGCAGTCTTTATGTGCTTTTGCCTGCCGGACAATATCTTCTGATATTTAGCAATGCTCACTCAACGGTTGTGTCATCACAAGTGGTAGCCAATATCGACGCGACATCATATTGAGTGCCTCTGAGAAAGTCAACGAGCAAAATGTGGGGGTTATATGTACTGTCAAAGATGCGGAAATGGGTTGCCCGAACAATCGAAGTTCTGCAATGAGTGTGGTAGGCAAGTTGGGGTAGGAAGTAAACAAAATAGTAAAGAAAGGCCGGTCAACTGGAGGCACTTCTTTTTTGGAGCGGCTGCTTTAGTGTCGCTTTTTATTCTGATAGGTATCGTTGTACAGAACCAAAACAGGAAGAGTGGGAGTTCAAATAGTGTATCTTCACCTGCCAATAATCAACCAGCGATCTAT
>JAKEHD010000239.1 GCA_022615215.1 Blastocatellia bacterium | reverse complement strand
TTGGTGAGGTCGTAAGGTGATAGCTCTACGGTCACTCTGTCGCCCGCCAGAACCTTTATGAAGTTCTTGCGCATCTTGCCTGATAGATGGGCCAATATCTCGTGTCCCTCTGCTATCTGCACTTTAAAGGTGGCATTGGGAAGGGATTCGATCACAACACCATCGACGGGGATCATATCGTCTTTCGGAATAATCGCACCCCCTTTCTATTTGAAATATGCCGCCCGGCCCGCCAGTCCAGCCGGTCCCACGCCCAAAGAATAACGCAACACAGGGATTTGAGTCTATCAGGGAAATTCAAACATGAGTCCGACACAGAATCTATGCACCTTAGACGTTTTCAAATCGAAAAGGTTCCGTGTAACAAAGATTGAGCGAATGCGGGGAATGGGCTAAACTGGAAAACGGCCCCGGCTGAAACGGAGCGAGGGGCGCGTGATCTCAAAGCGGAATCATCTTTATAAATGGCGGTCAGGTTCAAAGATTATTATGAGGTTCTCGGCGTCAAGCGCGATGCAACCGAAAACCAGGTGCGGCAGGCTTTTCGGAAGCTTGCGCGCAAGTACCACCCGGATGTAAATCCCGGCAATGCGTCCGCCGAAGAAAAGTTCAAAGAGATCAACGAAGCTTACGAAGTGCTGTCGGATGCGGAGAAACGCAAACGCTATGACCGGCTCGGCCCTAATTGGAAGAACGGGGCCGAATTCACTCCGCCGCCCGGTTGGGGGCGCGTGAAGGTCGACTACAGCGGCTTCGAAGAACCGTCCGGCGGGGGCGGCTTCAGCGACTTCTTCGAATTCCTTTTCGGAAGCAGTAGATCATCCGATCAGGAGCAGAGTCGGCGCAGCAAACCGACTAAAGGAAAAAACATAGAGACCGAAATGGCCCTCTCGCTTGAGAACGCGCATCTAGGCGGAAGACACAGAATCACTATTCAGGACACAAGAACCTGCCCCGTTTGCAGAGGGACCGGTAGCACAGGCGGCGTTGTATGCACGTCTTGCAGAGGGGCGGGCCGCCTACTGACTCCCAGGACGATAGATGTGAACATTCCGCCCGGCGCGCGCGACGGGTCAGTCATAAAGGTGAGCAAGCAGGGGCATCGCGGCGCGGGCGGAGGAGAGCCGGGCGATTTATATATAAAGCTCAAGATCGATCCTCATCCGACTTTCACGGTATCGGGCGACGACATAACTACGGAAGTGCCTATAACGCCCTGGGAGGCCGTGCTGGGCGCAAGCATAGAAGCGCCCGCTATTGATGGGAAGATCGAATTGAAAGTACCGGCGGGGGCGCAAGGGGGCCAGCGGCTCAGGCTGAGGGGACAGGGCTTGAACAAGCGCGGCGGCGGGCGCGGCGACGAGTACGTGAAGCTGAAAATAGTCGTGCCCTCGAAACCGACCGAGGAGGAGAAGAGTCTCTTCAAGGAGATGGCTGAAACCAGCCGCTTCAATCCGCGCCGGTGAGTCAGCTATCAGCCGTCCGCTATCAGCTATCAGCTTTCAGAATATGACCTGATGGCTGAAGATGGAGGACTGAGTGCAGGAAAGGATCTATTGTATGCAATTGACTGAAGAAGAATTCCGACCAGTTCATGACGAGTACTATGGCATTCACGGAGGTTATTCAGTATCAAATCTCGGCAACGTAAAGAACAAGTATGGCCGCATCATCAAAGGGCACATAACTCGACGCGGTTATCATCAGGTTACATTATCTTGTTATGGATTACCTAAATTCTTTTATGTACATCGCCTTGTTGCATATGCCTTCATTGGACCACCTAATTCTCCCTCTAATGAAGTCAATCACAAGGATCTCAACAAATTGAACAACCGAGTTGATAACTTGGAATGGATGGTCAAAGGAGACAATGTCAGACATGCTAAATCACACGGACACCACGGGAGGCGATATACTGACGAACAGGAGCAAAACATTGTTGTATTACGGAAACGCGGTTGGAGTTATCAGAAGATAGCTGATGCCTTTGGATGTAGTAAGCGCAGGATATTTGCTATATGCAAGCGAAGAATGGAACTTTAAGATAATCGTGACTTGAATGAGGAGTCTAACAAGTCATCTGAGGTAGTCGAGCCAGAGTTGGAATGTGTTTGATAATCTCGAAATATCACAGCAATCGCAGATCACGCCTAACTGAAAGTTTCGACTGGACGTACATACAGGCGTCTCAGATGAATGCCAATTACCAGCGCGCCAGTCAACAAGGCGTTATAATCAGGAGGTGAATTAATCTATGGACATAAATCGTTTTACCGAAAAGGCGCAGGAGGCGGTTCGCGCTGCTCAGACTCTTACCACTCGCTACGGCAATCAGCAAATAGAAGTCGAACACCTTATGCTCGCTCTCCTCCAACAGGAGGGCGGGCTTGTGCCTTCCGTACTGACAAGCGCCGGCGTAAACGTCGAGCCTCTCGCGCAGGCGATTGAGGGCGAGATAAGCAAATTTCCTAAAGTCTCAGGGCCGTCGGGTCCGGTCGATCAGGTATATATAACGGCGCGACTCAATAAAATTTTTGTCGCAGCCGAAGACGAAGCCAAAAACCTCAAGGACGATTACGTGAGCGTAGAGCACCTGCTGCTTGCAATCATAGAGGAGGGGGGACCGGCTTCGCGCGCGCTCAAGACCGCAGGCGCAGACCGCGACCGCATCATGAAGACGCTGGTCCAGGTGCGCGGATACCAGCGCGTGACCACGCAAAACCCTGAAGCCACTTACCAGGCGCTCGAACGCTACGGCCGCGACCTCACACTCATGGCGAGCATCGGAAAGCTCGACCCTGTGATAGGGCGCGACGACGAAATCCGCCGGGTCATACAGGTGCTCTCTCGCCGCACTAAAAACAATCCCGTGCTCATAGGCGATCCAGGCGTGGGCAAGACCGCTATCGTAGAGGGGCTGGCCCAGCGAATAATTCGCGGCGATGTGCCCGAAGGGTTGAAAGATAAACGCATAGTCGCGCTCGATATGGGCGCGCTCGTCGCGGGCGCAAAGTATCGCGGTGAGTTCGAAGAACGCCTCAAGGCCGTGTTGAACCAGATACAGAAATCCGAGGGCAGGATAATCCTGTTCATAGACGAGATGCACACGATAGTGGGCGCGGGCGCGGCCGAAGGCGCAGTCGACGCCTCGAATCTGCTCAAGCCCATGCTTGCGCGCGGCGAACTTCACTGCATAGGCGCGACTACGCTCGATGAGCATCGCAAGCATGTGGAAAAAGACGCCGCGCTCGAACGCCGCTTTCAGCCCATATTGGTCGACCAGCCTACGGTCGAAGACACCATCTCGATACTGAGGGGTCTCAGAGAGCGTTACGAAGTCCATCACGGCGTTCGCATAAAGGACTCGGCGCTCGTATCGGCTGCGGTACTTTCGCATCGCTATATTTCCGACCGCTTCCTGCCCGACAAGGCGATCGATCTCGTAGACGAAGCGGCGGCGAAACTCCGAACCGAGATCGATTCGATGCCCGCAGAGCTTGACGAGATATTGCGCCGCCGCATGCAGCTTGAAATCGAGCGCGAAGCGTTGAAGAAAGAGACCGATGCGGCTTCGAAGGAACGATTGTCCCGGCTCGAAAAAGAGCTTGCCGACCTGAAGGCCAACGCCGATCAACTCCAGGCTCAGTGGCAGGCTGAAAAAGAATCCGTACAGCAGGTCCGCTCCATACGCGAGCAGATAGAGCAGACCAGAGTCGCCATCGAGCAGGCCGAACGCGAATACGACCTCAACCGCGCCGCCGAACTCCGTTACGGCAAACTCAATCAACTCGAAAAACAGTTGCAAGAGCACGAAGACTCGCTCGACCATAAGCCCGCGCGCGGACGACTCCTGAAAGAAGAGGTCGACGAAGAGGACATAGCCGAAGTCGTCAGCCGGTGGACGGGCGTGCCCGTGTCGAAGCTTCTGGAAGGCGAGCTTCAAAAGCTCCTGTCGCTCGAAGAGCAATTGCACTATCGCGTGGTGGGCCAGGACGAAGCCGTCAGCGCCGTAAGCGATGCCGTCATACGCGCGCGTTCGGGGTTGAAAGACCCTAACCGGCCCATCGGCTCGTTTATATTCCTCGGACCTACCGGGGTAGGGAAGACCGAGCTCGCCCGCGCGCTTGCCGAATTCCTCTTCGACGACGAGCACGCGATGATACGCATAGACATGTCCGAGTATCAGGAGAAGCACACCGTAGCGCGACTGATCGGAGCGCCTCCCGGATATGTCGGATACGAAGAGGGCGGGCAGTTGACGGAAGCCGTCCGCCGTCGGCCTTACTCGGTCGTGCTGTTCGATGAGATAGAGAAGGCCCACTCGGATGTGTTCAACGTGCTGTTACAGATACTCGACGACGGGCGGCTCACGGACGGGCAGGGCCGGGTCGTGAATTTCAAAAACACGATCGTCATCATGACATCGAACACGGGCAGCCTTATGATTCTCGAATACAGCGGGCAGTTGGAAGGCGAGCAGTACGAGCGCATGAGAGACCGCGTGCTCGACGCCCTGCGCCAGCAGTTCCGGCCCGAATTCCTGAACCGCGTCGATGAAATCATAGTCTTCCACTCGCTCACGGAAGAAGACCTCAAGAAGATCGTCGACATTCAACTCGTGCGGCTGCGAGCGCGGCTCGCAGACCGCAGGATCACGCTTGAGTTGAGCGATGAAGCGCGCTCGCACCTTGCGAAGGTGGGATTTGACCCTGTTTACGGAGCGCGGCCGTTGAAGCGCGCCATTCAGCGTGAGATAGAAAACACTCTGTCGCGGTTGATAATCAAGGGCGAGGTGACGGACGGCTCGGCAGTGAGTATAGATGCGCAGGGCGGAGAGATAACCTTTTCGTCCGGGTCGGCGGGAGTCGAGTCGAATGATGAATGATCGATTTTGAAATCAATCGTTCATCAGGGTATGTTCAGACGGGGACGAAAACTCACCACAGAGACACGGAGGCACAGAGGTAAAGATCTCCTTCTTGGTTTAGCTCCGTGTCTCCGTGACTCCGTGGTGAAATCCCGTTCCTATTCTGAACACTTACGTTCATCATTCGTTGTTCTTCCGTTCACGCCTTGTTGTGCTATGATTAGGCATACGGAAGTTTGAAAAAAGAATAGGGAGGTGCAAGTCCGGTGAGTGAGTTATTTGTGATGCGGCGGGCGAATGGCGACCTCTTCGCCGAGCAGATGCATGGCCGTGTGCGTATCCCTGTCTGGCCGAGCGCGGAAGCGGTCGCTCGCTACAAGGCGCGCAATCCTGAGCTTATGATCTTTTGGCCGGTTCGATTGGACCGCTCTTTGATGAAGCAAATAAAGGCCGGCTTCGGAAAGGAAGGAAGGACAGAACTGTTTCTTCTTTCCGAAGATGCGCCGGACGCTCACCTTGACGATGGAAAGCCCGTAGCGATAGAAGAAATCTTCCCGGAGGTTGAACCCATTTCGCAGCCTGCGGGCGCACAGGTATAATCCCGTGTGCCACCCCCACCTGAGCGCAGGCCACAATAAATCAAACCTGGCGGGTAATTTAAGGAGGGTGCCCATGATCTCTTACGACGACATACGCCAGTTGCAGCAGTATCCATCCGATCTCGATTCTCTGGTTTTGAGCCTGTATGTAAACATAAACCAGTCTAACGCCGCCAATCTCAACCGGGGGTTCGAGACGGCGGTCTCGAACCTGTTTCGCCGGATGGCGGAAAACCATAACTCTGAAAACAACGAAAAGAATCGCTTCCTGGCCGAATGCGAAAATGTGCTCGGCTTTCTCAAGGACTATACCCCCAAAGGGGCGAGCGTCGTTATATTCAGCGACTCGACGCGCGGTTTCTTTTGGCACCGCGACCTTCAGGTCGAACTGGCGACCGAGGGGCGATTCTCTTCCAGACCCTGGCTCCGTCCGCTGCTCGAAGTGCTTGAAGGCCACGACCGTCTGGGCGTAGTGTTGATAGACAAGCATCGCGCGAAGATATTGACCCTCGACGCAACGGGCATAGAGCAACTCTCCGAGATAGAGTCCGATGTGCCGAACAAGCATGCCACTACCGGAAGCGATCACATAATGTCGCAGGGACAGATGGAGCGCGATCACGCCAAACATATAAAGTGGCACGCCAAACGGGTCGCGGACGAGCTTGCTTCGATAGTTGACCGCAGCAAGCTTTCGAGGATAGTTATATGCGGTCCCGTCGAGGCGACCACAATGTTCACGGGCGAGCTTTCCAAGCAGCTCCAGCATAAGATAGTAGGCACGATCTCTATTCCTCTGGACGCAAGTCCTGACCGTCTGATGTCGGAACTCCGCGCCGTGCAGGAGAGGGCCGAACTCGAAGACGAGAACCGTCTGGTCGAAGCGATGATAACCTCCGCGCACAAAGGCGACCGCGCCGTGCTCGGAATTTCAGAGACGCTTTCGGCCATCCAGCAGGGAAGGATACACTGCCTGGTGGTTGCCAGGAATTATCACGCGGAAGGCAAGGAATGCGACTCGTGCCATGTGCTGGTTTCGGACGGATTGGAGCGGTGCTCGTTTTGCGGCGGAAAACTCGAAGCGGCTCCCGATCTCATAAACCGCGCTTCGCACAGGGTCATCGAGCAAGCGGGCAAAGTCCAGATCGTTTCAGGCGCAGCGGCCGAAAAGCTCGCCGAAGCGGGCATAGGGGCCATTCTGAGGTTTTAGCATGATGCGTGATTTGTCCGTTGTCCTTTGTCCGTAGCCCGTCGTTCTTCTATACTGGAGCCTGGAAGAAGTACAACGGACGAAGGACGAATCATGCGTCATCAGGAGTAATCATGGGATTGATACCGACGGTTGTAGAATCTACGAGCAGGGGCGAGCGCCACTACGACATATATTCGAGGTTGCTCAAAGAGCACATAATATTCATCGGCACGCCGATAGTCGAATCCATCGCCAACATCATCGTTGCGGAGCTTCTCTATCTCGAATCGGAAGACCCCGACCGCGACATATCGCTTTACATAAACAGCCCCGGAGGATCGATCACTGCGGGGCTTGCCGTCTACGACACTATGCGTTTCATCAAGCCCGACTTGATCACTATATGCCTGGGGCAGGCGTCCTCTATGGCGGCTATACTGCTTGCGGCCGGGACCAAAGGGAAGCGGTTCTCGCTTCCGCATTCGAGGATAGTGATACATCAGCCCTCGATAGAAGGGCTTGGCGGGCAGGCGACCGATGTCAATATCTATGCCGAAGAGATGCTGAGGATGCGCAACCTTTTATCGGAGGCCCTGGCCGAAGCTACGGGGCAGCCTTTCGAGAAGATAGACCGCGACGTTGAGCGCGATTTCATCCTCAGCCCGTTGCAGGCCGTCGAGTACGGCATAATCGATTCCGTTTTGGAATCGCGTGAGCGAGACCTTATAAAGGGCAAGTATTCAACCACAGATAACACAGATGACACAGAAAATATCTGAGAAATCAAGAAAGAAATCTTTTGTAGAGGGCTTCTGCCTTCCACTGTTATCTGTGGTTCGAAACTTTCTGACTGCCGCTACGAGTAATCGCTTTTATGCGGTTCGAGCACAGGGGTAAGAGAGTAATGGCAAAGAACAAGAAGGTATTCATCGAGCGGCTCGGCAATGAGGTGCCGTACCGCCGTTCGAGCGGGCCGCTCTGGCAGCCTGCCGTAGACATTTATCAGTGCCCGGAAGGGTGGAAGATCAAATTCGATCTGGCGGGCGTCAAGCCCGACGAAATACAGGTTTTGATCGCTGACGATAACAAGCTCATCGTGCGCGGAGTCAGGCGAGATTCGGTGCTGACTCAGGGGTGGAGCTATCATCAACTCGAAATCACTTACAGCCGATTCGAACGGGTCTTGAAGATCCCATGCGACCTCTCTCGCGCGGAGATTTACAGCGAATACGCGGAGGGATGGTTCTTCCTGCACATAGACTGCAACGGATAAAGAGCAGCCTTCGCCGCTTCGCGCTCGAAGCCCGAACCCGGAAGATGTGCAGGGCGGGCGAGGTATGAGGTCTGAATTCAGAGGTAATATAGAATGACAGAAAACATAACTGTTGCGGACAGAACGACAGAAAATACGACGCTTGAGCTGCCGATACTGCCGCTGAGAAACACTGTGATATTTCCATCAGGCATATCGCCTCTAACCGTCGGCCGCCCCATGTCGCTTGCTGCGGCGGAGGCCGCGCTTCAGGCTGAAGAGAAACTCCTGGGGGTCGTCGCCCAGCGCGAGGACGAAGATTCGGAGCCTTCGGCCGATAACCTCTACAGAGTCGGCACGCTCGTGGTCATAAACCGAATGATGCGCTCTCCGGGCACCGAAAACGTGCTTCACCTGATAGTCCAGGGACAGGAGCGATTTCGCATAGTGGGATTCACCGAGCAGACGCCTCATCTGAAAGCGCGGGTCGAGATATTGCCCGAACCCGCGCGCGAAGAGACGCCCGAAGTCGAAGCGCTTCGCCGCAACATCAACGCCCTGGTCCAGAAGGCGCTCACCCTTCTGCCGAACGTGCCGAGCGAAATCCGCAACATCATCGTCTCGGCCGAAGACAGCGTGCGACTGGCCTATTTTCTCGCTTCGGTCCTCGAACTCGAAACCACTCAGGAGCAGGCCCTGCTCGAAGCCGATACCGAAAGCGATCTGCTTCGCATGATGCATTCCTATCTGGCCCGCGAAGTCGAGGTGCTTGAGATCAGAAGCCAGATCGCAAACCAGGCCCAGGAGGAACTCGGCAAGACCCAGCGCGATTACATATTGCGCGAGCAGATGAGGCAGATTCAAAAAGAGCTTGGCGAGAACGAACCCGAACAGGCCGAAGCCGCAATGATGCGCGAGCGAGTGGAAAAAGCCGACCTGCCCGATGATGTCCGCAAGGAGGCCGAGCGCGAACTCCGTCGACTGGAACGACTCCCCTCCGCAGCGCCCGACTATCACGTCATACGCACTTATCTGGAAATGATCCTGGAGTTGCCCTGGAAAGTCTCTACCGAAGACAACCTCGACCTCAATCACGCGCGGGAGGTTCTGGACGAAGACCACTACGACCTCGACGATATAAAGGAGCGCATACTCGAACATCTCGCGGTGATAAAACTCAACCCCAATACGAAGGCTCCTATCCTGTGCTTCGTAGGCCCGCCGGGAGTCGGCAAGACGAGCCTGGGTCAATCGATAGCTCGCGCGATGGGGCGGAAATTCGAGCGCATGTCGCTCGGCGGAGTGCGCGACGAAGCCGAACTTCGCGGCCACAGGCGCACATACATAGGCGCGCTGCCGGGCCGCATAATCCAGGCGCTCCGCCGCGCGGGCGTGAACAACCCCGTGATGATGCTCGACGAGGTCGATAAATTGGGCATGGATTTCCGGGGCGACCCGGCGTCAGCGCTGCTTGAGATACTCGACCCTGCGCAGAACTTTTCCTTCCGCGATCACTATCTCGATTTGCCCTTCGACCTCTCGCGCGTATTCTTCATAGCGACGGCCAACTCGCTCGGCCCTATACCCCCGGCCCTGCGCGACCGTATGGAGATCATAGGGCTTGCGGGCTACAGCGAGGACGAAAAGCTCCACATTGCAAAACGCTATCTGGCCCCGCGCCAGATCAAAGAGACGGGACTCGGCGAAGAGCAGCTTCAGATAACGGACGAAGCCATTCAAGCCATAGCCAGCCGCTACACGCGCGAGGCGGGCGTGCGCCAGCTTGAGCGCACCATAGGGAAACTCGCGCGCAAGGTCGCGCTCAAAGTGGCGCAGGGCAAAGGCGACGTGTTCACGATCACGCCCGACGACCTTGAAGAGTATTTAGGTCACGAGAAGTTCTTCCACGAAATGGCGCGCGACATCCTGCCGCCGGGCGTTGCGACGGGGCTTGCTGTGACAGATATGGGTGGCGAGGTTTTGTTCGTCGAAGCCACATTGCTTCCAGGCGGGAAGGGCCTCACGCTGACCGGACAACTCGGCGAAGTGATGCAGGAATCGGCCAAAGCGGCGCACAGCTATCTCTGGTCGCATGCGAAAGAGATGGGTTTCAATTGCGATTGCATAGAGACATTTGAAAAGAGCGGCGTACACTTGCATGTTCCGGCGGGGGCTATACCGAAAGACGGCCCTTCGGCGGGAGTGGCGATAGTCTCTGCGCTTGCATCCCTGTGTACGGGCCGCGCAGTCCGCAACGACACTGCGATGACGGGCGAGATAACCCTGAGCGGCCTGGTCTTTCCCGTAGGCGGCATAAAGGGCAAAGTGCTTGCGGCGCACCGCGCGGGGATAAAGCGCGTGGTCCTGCCCCGTCGCAACGAGCACGACCTGAAAGACCTGCCCCAAGAGACCCTGAAAGACCTTGAGGTGGTCTTCGTCGAGCGCGTGGACGACCTTTTAAAAGCGACGTTGACGCCTGCCAACGGAGAGCCATGCAGTGAGCCGGAGGGCGAAGGCGAGCCTGTCACAACGGGCAGCGAAGTGAGCTTCGAGGGCGGCGACGCGCGGGTTTGAAAAGAATAAATCCTCTTCTTTATTGAAACACGCTGATCGGGCATTTTGAGGGAAGGGAATAAGGGATACGGGATGGAAGGCAAGCGGCTTATAAGATCGATCAGCCTGCGGAATTTTCTATCTTACGGAGATAGAGTGGAAGAAATCCGGCTTGAGCCGCTGAATGTTCTCATAGGCCGCAACGCATCAGGCAAATCCAACCTGATCGAAGCCATCAATCTTCTACACGCTGCACCGACAAACTTCGCTGCGCCAATCATCGAGGGAGGAGGCATCAGCGAATGGCTCTGGAAAGGAAGCAAATCTGCTCCATTCGCCGAAATAGAAATGATCGTAGATTATCCGAAAGGCACTATGCCTCTGCGATACAGGATTTTTTTTACGATGGCGGGTCAAAAATTGGAGGTAATAGATGAACACATTGAAAACGAATCCTTTACCTCTGAGGGTGAAAATGATCCGAACAATTATTTCTACACTTATAATTATGGCCATCCTGTTATTATTAGCAGAAATATTCTGACTGATTCCCCAAGAATAGAGAGACCTCTTCACATAGCAGATACAGGTCAAGGACTATCCGTATTGTCTCAACTAAAAGATCCGATTAACTATCCAGAAATCACATATTTAGGAAATACATTTAGGGAAATACAGCTATTCCTAGCTAAACATCTAGGCACCGACCTAGGAATGAGAATGCCTCAGGATACCACTCAGCCGGTAGATTTTCTTTTGCCAAGTGGCCGTAACCTTGCACTCGTGCTGAATGATCTGCAACACAGGCGCACTCTCAGGCCAATCGTCGAAAGATTGAAAGAGTTTTATAGTAGAGTCGAGGACATAACTACCAGAACCTACGGCGGTACTATACAGCTATTCATACATGAACAGGGACTCGCTCAACCCATTCCCGCCGCCCGTTTGTCGGATGGCACGCTCCGTTATCTCTGTCTGTTGACTATACTCTGTCACCCGGAACCGCCGCCGTTGTTGTGTATCGAAGAACCTGAGCTTGGATTGCACCTCGACATTTTGCCGACGATTGCAGAATTGCTCATCGAAGCATCGCAGCGGACTCAATTGATAGTCACAACGCATTCGGATGTTCTGGTCTCCGCGCTTTCGGATGTGCCCGAAGCGGTACTTGTATGCGAGCGGGATAAGGAAGGAACCCATTTGCGCCGCCTCGAACCCGACCGGCTTAAAGAGTGGCTTGAAGAATATTCCCTCGGCGAACTCTGGCGGATGGGGGAGATCGGGGGAAATTGATGGTGCCGGAGAGTTCTAAAACGTGTGGATGTTTCCACGGTGCGAAAAGCGGCGGCCCATTGCGAACGGTTGTTTATAACACTTGAAGAGAAGATAAACACTTAGATTTTAATCAAACATGAGACCGGCGGGTTTAATTGTGTCTTTCAGTTCGGAGCAGGGCGGTGCCGATAGCAAGCAAAAACCTACCCTGTCAATCACAAATTCCGTTGGTGTCAGAGAGTCTGAGGAACTATTATATAGCCGGACTTCGAAGCCGTTGAACGAAATTCATTCGGCGCTCAGTGGTTCGAGGTCTGTCCCTATCTATGCGCTGTTTCCGTGTATAGGCGACACGAAAACTCACTACCTGGAGGAGAGATCGTATGCTTCAAACTCATATCAAGCGCGGAGTGCTGATGGCCGCGCTGGTACTGGCCCTCGCTCTGACAGCGGACTGGACGGGTACGGGCGCGCGCACTGTCGCGGCAGGCGGCGGGCAGTCGCCTGCCGCGAGTCAGCCTGCCGAGAAGACCGTCGACGAGACCCGCAAAAACATTCAAGTGCTGAAGGGTTTGCCTGAGTCTCAATTGCGTCCCCTTATGACGCTTATGAGCGCCTCGCTCGGAGTCAACTGCTCTTTCTGCCACGTCCGAAACGGCGAGCAGTGGGAATATGAAAAAGACGATAAGAAGAACAAGCAGACGACCCGCAAGATGATTCAGATGACGCTCGATATAAACAAAACGAACTTCGAGGGCAAGACCGAAGTTACGTGCTACACCTGCCATCATAACGAAGAGCATCCCCTGTCGGTCCCCTCTCTGCTGCGGGCCGAACGGCGGCCGGAGCGCGCTCCCGCGCAGCCTGAAAACCTCGTGACGCCTCAACAGGTGCTCTCAAAATATGTCGAGGCGGTCGGAGGCAAAGAGGCTGTGGAGAAGTTGAAGACGCTGGTCTTCAAAGGGGAACAAGTATCTGCCAACGGCCGTAGCGCCCCGCTCGAAGTGCGCTTCGCCGGACAGGATAAAATGCTGACTATTATTACTACGCCCAGAGGAGCGATCAGTCAGGCGCTCAACGGCGCACGGGGCTGGATGAAGAACGACCGCGAACAGCGCGCCCTGGCAGGCGTCGACCTCGACCGCCTGAAGAGCCTCGCATGGAGCTTCGACCCTATGCCTCTCAGAGAGCCATACCCGCGCCTCGTTTATGGAGGCACCGAAAAGATAGGCGACCGCGAAGCCCACATGCTGCGCATGACCACGAGGGATCGCAAGCGCGTGCAGTTTTATTTCGACGCACAGACGGGATTGCTGCTGCGCCGGGTGATACTGACCCCGACGATTTTAGGCGCGAACCCCGAGCAGACGGACTTCGAGGATTACCGAGAGGTGGCGGGCGTGAAGATACCCTTCACCATACGCACTGCGGCTCTCGATAATTTAGTCTCGGCTACGCGCAAATTCACAGAGGTGAAACATAACGAGCCGCTGGATGAGGCGCAGTTCGATATGCGCCAGTAGACAGATTGAAATCTAAAGTCTGTTGTCCGCAGTCGATGGTCCGTAGTCGGTTTTCGAATGAGGCTATGAGATGAAGGGCAACGGACGATTTGAATAGATGAGCGGAGGGGACAGGACTCGAACCTGCAAGAGCTTTCGCTCGGCGATTTTCAAGACCGCTTCCTTACCATTAGGATACCCCTCCGTAATTAATCCTCGAAGTTTCCGTCAGCGTTACACTCCGCCGACCTACATAACATTGCATTAGCAGATGTTCTTCAACTATTTCCCCATTCGCATACAAGACATATAACCAATCGTAGGAGTCTTGCTTGGTTTTCTTGACAACATACCCGTTAGAGTTGCTGTGGATGTTCCGTAAATCCACGTCTTTATCACTCGAATATTTAACCTGAACGCGCTTCAAACCCTGCGGCGTATCAATAACAAGGTCGTATGCAGCAGACTCGGTGATCGGAACAAAAACATCATACTTCATACGGGTGAATGTGGCAATGGCTTGTGCTGTTGCTAGGTCTCCTTTTCGTTGCGTCATTCTCATAATCAATATCAGAGGGTGTCCTGAATATCTATTCAAGACCTCTTCCTTACCATTCCTACGGGCAAATCGACGACTTTAGAGTATAGGTGATCGAAGAGCGCCTTTCAAGAACTTGCAAGAAACCTGTTTCGAGTCGTTCATGGTCTCGACGCAAAAAAATAACGGAAGGATCGCTCTGGCGAGTTCACCTTCCGTTTTCTGCGTCCCTTCAATGGTTGTGTCCCTCAACCAGAGAAGAAGAGGAGGTTATTTGACAGCCACAATCCAAATTCCCTCATGGTTGCCGAGTTGCCCCGCACTATATCAAACCTACCCCCCGGAAAAAACACGTCCCCTCGTAAAACCAAAAAAAAGTATCAACTTCATAATCACCCGAACTTCGGTTTTCATAATGAGGACGATTCGTTTCATAAAGTAGTATTGCCTAATTACATGGTTGTTCATAATATCCATATAATGGTTTTAGCTGCTAAATGCTGGCTTATTCGTACAAGAATTGTTTTCCGATAGAAACAAAAATGCCGAATTAATCAACCCGGTTTGTGTAACTTGACCCTGGATTTTATTGACCCGTCTGAACAGATTGGCATCTCTGCGCAAAGCGGCAATGGCGATCTCAGACAAATCTATCATTGCCGTTCGCATAAACCTTTCTTTCATTCGGTCTCGGAATTCAATCCGCGAAGGCGTCTTTCACCAACTGACGCTGCTCCATCTGGTGTATGGTTTGCGACCCCGTAGCCGTGCTCGCGCTCGCGGGGCGACCTACATAATCCAGCTTCTGATCGGGTTTCAGCAGGCTCCGAAGGCGAGGTTCCATGAAGGTCCATCCGCCCATGTTCCGAGGCTCTTCCTGCACCCACCGGACGAGGGCAACGTTCGGGAACGAATTGATCTGATCGATGAGCCGTTTCTTAGGGAAAGGGTAGAGTTGCTCGACGCGCAGAATGGCAGCGCGCCTATCGTCGAGCTTCTTGCGCCGGGCAGTCAGTTCGTAATAGATTTTGCCGCTGCACAAGAGCACGCGATCTACGCCTGCGGCAACCATCTCGCCCTCGTCTCCGAGCGCAGGAAGGAACCCGCCGACTGTGAATCGCTCTATGGGCGATGCCGCGTCGGGAAGGCGCAGCAGGCTCTTGGGCGTCATTACCACGAGCGGCTTGCTCGATTCTTGCCGGGCTTGCCTCCTCAGAAGATGGAAATACTGCGCGGCCGTCGTGCAATCGACGACCTGAAGATTATCGCCCGCGCAGAGTTGCAGGAATCGCTCCATCCGCGCGCTGGAATGCTCCGGTCCCTGCCCTTCGTAAGCATGCGGCAAGAGCATGACGAGGCGGCTCGACTGGTTCCACTTCTCTTTGCCCGGAGCTATGAACTGATCGATTATGACCTGCGCGGCGTTGGCGAAATCGCCGAACTGGGCTTCCCATATAACGAGGGCGTCGGGCCGCGCGATGCTGTAGCCGTATTCGAAGCCGAGCGCCCCGGCTTCCGACAGGGGACTATCGTAGATTTGAAATCGCGCGTGGCCTGAAGCAAGAGTGGCGAGAGGTATCCACTCTTCGTCAGTCTCTGTGTCATGAAATGCCGCGTGGCGCTGGCTGAAAGTCCCGCGCACTGTGTCCTGCCCTGTGACCCGGACGGTAATGCCTTCCGTGAGGAGCGATCCGAAAGCGAGCGCCTCGGCCGTGCTCCAATCGACCTTCGCATTATCTTCGACCATCTTCGCGCGCCGCGCCAGAAGCCCGACTATCTTGGGATTCAGATTGAACCCATGAGGGACGGTCGTGATCGTTTGAGCGAGCGAGCGTAAGGCCGCAAGGTCCAGGCCCGTCTCGACTATTTCAATCGCTTCAGGCTCTTCGAAGGCGGGAGGAATGCGCGGCTCCGTGCCCTGCCGCGCGACGATCTCTCTCGCGCCCAGCAAGGCGTTTTCGTAACGCCGCATGCGTTCTTCCATGAGCGATTCGACCATCTCCTCGTCGAGCACCCCTTCGCTTATGATCTTTCGCGCATAGAGGTCGCGCACGCCCGGATGCTCGCGTATGCGTTTGTACATAACGGGCTGGGTGTAGGTCGGTTCATCGCCCTCGTTGTGGCCCTGACGCCGGAAACCTATCAGGTCTATCACAACGTCTTTCTGAAACTCCTGGCGATAGTCGAGCGCGGTCTGAAGCACGTGATAGGCGGCTTCGGGGTCGTCGCTGTTGACGTGGAAGATGGGCACCTGGATCATCTTGGCGATGTCCGTGCTATAGGTCGAAGATCGTCCCTCTTCGGGCGGCGTTGTGAATCCGAGTTGATTGTTGACTATTATGTGTATGGTCCCGCCCGTGCTGTAACCCGGCAATCGCATAAGGTTCAAGGTTTCGGCCACGACGCCTTCGCCCGCGAATGCCGCGTCGCCGTGTATGAGCACGGCGAGCGAATCGGCCGGTTTTTCATGTCCGTCCTGTTTGGCGCGCACTATT
>JAKEHD010000238.1 GCA_022615215.1 Blastocatellia bacterium | reverse complement strand
CTCATGACGATTCCTTCGCTCATGACGATCCCCTCGCTCATGACGATTCCTTCGCTCATGACGATCCCCTCGCTCATGACGATTCCTTCGCTCATGACGATTCCTTCGCTCATGACGATCCCCTCGCCTGATGCTATGCCATTACTGATCGTCTGACCATTGATAAACACGCTCTCGCTGCCAACCATGACTTCGGCATTAATAACTCCAGAACTTATCAACTTTGCGTTTGCGATGGGCGTTTCATCGAGCGTTACCCGGTCGCGCACCCATACTACCTCCGGGTCATATATCCGCTGATACTTCTTAAACAATTCAACTCCGCCGAGAATATGCGAACCGCCCGCGAATATGTACCCTCCCCAGTTGAAGCTCTGCCCTCCGACGCTCGTTACCGCAGCAGGCATGCTGGCTCCCGAACGCAACATCGAATTTCCCACACTGATCGTGCCTCGCTCTACGGAGCGGGAGATATCGGTTCGCAACACGCCGGCAAGGGTGACTGCTCCTTCGACATTCAGTAATCCTGCTCCTTGCTTAACGATGTTCGCTCCAGGCAATTGCTGGGCTGTGTATTGCAAGATCGCTTTTACGAGCGGCGGCGTCAGCCCTCCGTTCTTTTGCAAAAGCAGTGCGGCCGCTCCCGCCACTACGGGCGCTGCCACAGATGTCCCGCTCAATTCCATGTAGCCTCTTCTTCCGCTGCCGCTCTTGTGCAACTGCGGATACTCATCGGCCAGCCACGCCCTGTCGGACTCGGCCGACACGATTCTGTTGCCAGGAGCTACAAGGTCGGGCTTGAGCAGATTGTCATACTGTTTGACTCCTGATTCATCGATAGAATGGCTTCGCGTCGGCCCTCGTGAACTGAAGTATGTGATCGTCTCATCATTTCGCCCGTCCGTCTGATGAGTATTCGCAGCGCCCACCGTTATGACCGTAGGATCGTTTCCAGGCGCGCTTATGCTGCCGTATCTTTCGAGTCCGTCGAGCGTCGATCCGTAGTTGCCGCCCGACACCACTACCGTTATCCCCGCTGCCACAGCCCGCCTCACCGCACGGCACAAAGGGTCCGTTATGTAGGATTCGCTCGACGGCGCTCCCAAGCTCAGGTTCATCACTCGTATGTTGCGCAATACGCGATTGGCTATCACCCAATCTATCCCCGCTATCACGTCGCTCACCTGTCCCAGCCCGCGACTGTTAAGCACTCGAACGTCTATCAGATTGGCGTTAGGGGCCATGCCCATGTAACCCCGCGACGAGCCGCTGCCCACAGACCTTCCTGCGGCCGCTCCCGCCACATGCGAACCGTGTCCGTAAGCATCCTTATTGCCCATCAAGGGGGGAAGAAGCAATCCTACCACGTCTAAAAACTGAGCAAGGTTGTTATTGCTCGAAACTATGTCGGTCGAGGCCACAACGCGAGATAGACCGAGCAGACCATCGAAGTTATCGTGAGTCGACATTATGCCGGAATCGAGGACAGCGATGCCGATTCCGCTCCCATCGAGTCCGTTGAAGTTTCCAAACAAGGGCCTGTAGGTTCGCAGTCCGCCTGTCGTGGTGGCAACTTCGAGATGGCTTGAGGACTGCTGTGCCAGGTGGTCAGCCGACATGCGTTCGACATCGCTGCGAGCGGCGATGGTGAGAAGCTTGCTTGTGGGCAATTCGACCAGAAGGCCGTCGATGGAAGAGAAGAGGTGAACGACCGTCCCGCCATTGAGGATGACCGCCACGATCAGTCCGAGTTGAGCGGGACCGTTGGTCTGAATGAGCACGCGGGCGGTTTGCCTGGAAGAGTCGAGCCACACGAGGTCGGAAGCGCTACCAAGCGATTGCTGCAAAGCGGGAGACAGTTTGTCGAGTGGAGCGACGGCGGCAGAAGGCAGCACGGCTGCGTGAGGTGATGGAGGCAACGCCGTCAAGAGAAAAAACACGACCAGGCAGATTGCGCAAAATTGGCGAGAAATACAGTATCGTTTAAACATACGGATGAGCTTCATGCATATCCCCACTGGTTGAAATTGAGTTGCTTAGAGTCAACGATCATTACTCTATTAAGCAATGCCAGTGCCGGAATCAGATCAGAGCTAACTCCTTATATTTACAGATATTTAGGCTGAGATTTCGAGTGCCGATCAGAGTCAATACGATGTAATTGGTTGACCGAAAAGAGTCAAGTTGACTTGATTATTTCGTGCCGACGCCGGCCCGTTTTTCTACAGATGACGGCCTCTTCTACCACATAGACCGTCGCGTTCCTCCACCTGCGAATCATCCCCGACGCTCTCAGGCGTAAACAATCGGATAACATTTATCACTGAGGAAATTTTTTAATCGCTTCGAAATCGATTGCCCGCGATGCGGTCGAACGCTTGATGAAGGGCCGCTGGAGAAAATCGGCGCTGAAGATCGAAGGGCTATTTCAAAATGGGTGACGCATGATAAGATTGCTGTCCAATGAAGTGAAATGCCGGGGTGCAATTTGACGAGCGCGCGTGTATAATGCCACACATCTTCTTTGCCCTTTACAGAGGTCTGTACATGACGTTCAATCGTCAAGGTTACGAGGACGAATCGATGCGAAGAATTTTTATATGTTATTTGCTCTCTTTTTTATTGGCGATGGCGGGCTGTATAAATCCGCCCGCTCCTGGGGACGCCCCCGGCGGAGGGAATGCCAACCAGCCTTCACAGACCGCAGAAGAACAGGCTCAGGCACAGGCTGAAGCGCCGTCGCCTGAGCAAGCGCCCCGCTACTCAGGCCCTATCCAATTCATAGACGCCACAGAGCAAGCGGGCCTGCGATTCAAGCATAACAGCGGGGCCAGAGGCAAAAAGTACATGCCCGAAACCGTAGGCTCAGGCTGCGCTTTTCTGGATTACGACAACGACGGCTGGCAGGACATGCTGCTCATAAACTCAATGAACTGGCCCGAGAACAAAGGAGCGAAGACATTTTCCTCGCTCTATCGCAACAACCGCGACGGCACCTTCACAGATGTCACGAAAGAAGCCGGGCTTGCCGTCGAAATGTACGGACTCGGATGCGCCGTAGCCGATTACGATAACGACGGCCATCTCGACTTATACATAACCTGTCTCGGAGCGAACCGGCTCTTTCGCAACGCGGGCGGAGGCAGATTCATAGACGTGACTGCGAAGGCGGGCGTAGGCGATCCGGGATTTTCGACGAGCGCCGCCTGGCTCGATTATGACAAGGACGGAAAGCTCGACCTATTCGTCTGCAACTATGTCGAGTGGTCAATCGATAAAGATCAGTACTGCACGCTCGACGGCAAGAACAAATCCTACTGCACGCCTGAAAAATACAAGGGCCAGAGTTCGGTCCTATATCGCAACAAGGGCGACGGAACTTTTGAGAACGTCACACAGAAAGCGGGGCTTTACGATCCGACGGGGAAATCGCTCGGCGTAGTCACGCTCGATTATGACGACGACGGATGGACGGACATCTTTGTGGCCAATGACACTCAGCCTAACAAGCTCTATCGCAACAAAGGAGACGGGACTTTCACAGACGAAGCGATGACGGCGGGTGTGGCTTTCAGCGAAGCGGGCGTGGCTCGCGCAGGCATGGGCGCGGATGCGGCAGATTATGACGGGTCGGGCAGGATCAGCCTCGTTATAGGCAACTTCTCAAACGAGATGATGGCGCTCTATCACAATGAAGGAACGGGCCTCTTCATAGACGAAGCGCCGACCTCTACCATCGGGCAGGACTCGCTTTTGACGCTTACGTTCGCCTGTTTCTTCTTCGACTACGACCTCGACGGACTGCCGGATATTTTCGCTGCAAACGGCCACGTCTCCGACGACATAACCGTCGTGCAGCCGAAAATTCAATACGCCCAGCCGCCGCATCTGTTCAGAAACCTCGGCAAGAAGAAGTTCAAGGACATGGCCCCAAACCTCGGCAGCGCGATTCAACAACCCGCCGTCGGACGCGGCGCGGCCTATGGCGATTACGACAACGACGGAGACCTCGACCTGCTGATAACTTCAAACAACGGCCCGGCCCGATTGCTTCGCAACGAAGGCGGCAATCAAAACAACCTGCTAAGGATCAAGACCATCGGCACGGCTTCGAATCGCAACGCCATAGGCGCGAAGATCACTCTCACATTGCCCGACAAGAAGAGACTCATGAACGTGGTCAAAACCGGGTCGAGCTATTGCTCGCAGAGCGAATTGACGTTGACCTTCGGTCTCGGCAAAGTCGATAAGGTGCAGACCATAGAGATAGTCTGGCCGAACGGCAACAAGCAGACGCTTTCTGATGTAAACGCGAACCAGGAGATAACCATCGAAGAAGGTAAGGGCATCACGTCGTCTGGCGAGATAGTGTTTACGAGGCCGTAGTTGAGTGAGGTCGGCCTGATTTCAGTCATGGCAGTTACCCTTAGAAGCTGCTATTGGAAGACAAAGGTTTTTTATTTTTCGATTTTATCTTTGCCTTATAAAAATGGCGATGCTCAGACATTCTTGTGCTATGCTGTCTTCGATGTGAGTTCTCGTGAGTGATAGGGGGAGGAGTGATTACCATCCTCTTTTGGAATCTTTCCAAAAAAGAGAGCATCTTGGATCATTTGAGTTGTTTGGAGCATACGCACTCAATCGATGTGTTCATTTTTGCGGAGTGCCCGGAAGATTTGACACCGGCCATTAGAGATCTGAATAGTTTGGGTGTAGGAGTATACCGTGAAGAAGTGAACGCACAAGCCAAAGTGCGAGCACTGACCCGGCTTGGACCAAAAGATTTCACCCATCGGTACAGTAGTCTTGGAAGAGAAATGGCTATGTGGTCGATCAAGGCACCCAAGTTGAACCCGGCGGAGGCTCTAATTGCTGGAGTTCACCTGCCCTCTAAAGTTGGCGGCAGCGATGAAACAGATCAGGCTTCGGTCGCCAGAGAAGTAATTGAAGAACTCGTCGATATGGAAGACAACCGCAATCACCGGAACACTATAATCGTCGGTGATTTTAATATGCACCCTTATGACCCTGGCATGACAAGCGTAACCGGCGTTCACGGACTTATGACGAAGGAATTAGCTGAACGGCCTGATCGCAAACACCGCAGCCGACTATGGCGACGATTTTATAACCCTATGTGGGGTCTCTTTGGTGATCGCACTCCCGGACCAGCAGGAAGTCATTATTGGAGGTCATCCGTGTTGCACAACCCACATTGGGGAATACTTGACCAGGTTCTGGTACGCCCGCCACTGATTGAATGCCTTGATGACTTGCGTATCCTCGACCATGACGGTAACCATATCCTTATGGGATCCGATGGCGCGCCGGATAAACGGCACATGTCAGATCACCTGCCGGTACTTTTCCGGCTTGATATATGAAGGAGATACAACTATGGCAGAGCAAGTTAAGAGTCTATGGCCTACCCAAATTCGGCCGCATATTCTGTCTCCAATTACTATTCTCAAAGCCCAGGCAGAGGCATTGGTAAGACAAACAGGCGGAATACTGTTGGCCGATATTAAGCGTAAAGAGATTGAAGGCGAAAAGGTCGAGTTGGCCTTCGAAATCGTGGTTCCGGTACTGGACGGCTATCGCCAACGCATATTAAACGTAGCTCATGATAAAGATTTGCCTTACCCCTGTATAGTTGATGCGGAAGTTTTCAAAAACAGTGATAGAGAGCAATTCCGTAATTTCCTGGAGGGCGGGTTGAAGTTCTCATTCGGAGATGCCAACAAAACAGAGAGTGTGGAATTCACATCGCCCATCATAAAGGCCGGGCGGCTTTCGCGCCTGCAAGTTGCCAACAAAGCAGACAGTGATGTGGAATTTACCGATATTATTGCGAAAGTCCTCCAGTCTCCGCAGGTCTTATCAACAGCACAATCTCTTATTGCGCGTGCCTCCGAAGCTCTTGCTGAAAACGAGCAACCAGTTCAAACCTTGGACAATGAATTACTGGAATTGCCTCCTGCTGACTCCACAGATGAACTCAGTGAGGGCGAAAATTTGGTAGAGGAGTCAGAATAAGAAGACAGACGCTGTGTTGGCTGCTTCAGAATAAGGTAATGTAATCCCTGCGGAGGTTGCTATGGACCCTGTGTTCTTACGTGCTGACGAGCTTGGAATACGCCTAGAAATCGTTCGCGGCCTGCCGCTTGGGGAACCTCATCCGGTCTACAAACATCAAGAGGAGTCATATCACATCTCGCCGGTCGAGTTGGAGTTTCTTTGCGGATGCAGATGCAGAGTCTGAATATCAACAGTCGGAGGCCAGCCTGACGAATCGAGAATTTTGCGCTGAAGGAGGGGGGATAATTATGGCCCGGCGAATCAATAAGGATGAGTTCGTGCGTCTGGTTGCGAAGCGCATGAGGACTGACGAAAAGACAGCACAGGTATGGCTCGATGCTGTGCTGGATACGATGTACGACGTCTTCAAAAGTGAAAAAGGAATCACACTGCCGGGCTTTGGCGGTTTCTATTTGGAGAGAAGACGCGGGGGCTGCGCGTTCAAATTCAATCCCGGCCAAAAATCGCGCGCTTTGTTCGGCTGGTCATCTACTTACAAAGGATCTGTATGAACTTTGACACGAGGCAATAATTGCACAGGAATTGAATATGAGCAAAGGAAGATTGGAAGCCTTCAGCGATGCCGTGATAGCCATCATCATCACCATCATGGTGCTTGAAATGAAAGTGCCGCACGGGGCCGATATGGAAGCAATGCGCCCGCTGATCCCGGTGTTCCTGAGCTATGTGCTCAGTTTTATACACCTCGGCATATACTGGAACAATCACCATCACCTCTTGCAGGCGATCAAGCATGTCAATGGCCGCATCCTCTGGGCCAATATGCATCTGCTCTTCTGGTTGTCGCTCGTTCCCTTCGTCACAGGCTGGATGGGCGAGAACCGCTTCGCCGCCCGGCCGGTCGCGCTCTATGGCACGGTCCTTCTGTTCGCCGGAATCGCCTACTTCATCCTTACACTGGCCCTCATTTCTCATCACGGCAGGGATTCCGCTCTGGCCGCTGCGCTCGGACGTGACTTCAAGGGCAAGGTATCGATTGTGGCCTACGCTGTGGCAATTCCGCTCTCCTTCATGCACCCGTGGATTGCCTGCGCGATCTACATTCTGGTCGCGGTCATGTGGCTAATCCCTGACCGCCGCATCGAGAAGGTTCTAACCCAATGAAGCAGCCCTCCTTAACAGCGCAATCTGTCCGGCGTGATAGACGCTGTGCCGCACTGCGCCGCGCAGCATGAATCTTATAGAGTAATCCGTCCCTGCGGCCGTCTCATTCAAGTCTTCGTCAGCCAGATTTGAAATCGCGCTGAGAAGCTTCGCGTGCGAATCGTTGAGATGCGCGAGGGTTTGTCTCCACGCCTCTTCGCTTGCGTCTGTGACCGTCGGGAAGTCGTCTTCTTCCGACAGTTGGGTTGGATGGCCTTCGAGCCTGCGAGTGAATACGTTTTCCCAAACGGCTATATGTGACACCAACTCCCATATATTGTGTGCGGTGGCAATAGGCTTTGCCGCCGCCTGTTCGGCAGTAACATCCGAGAGTATTTCGCCAAGCGATGGGCCGTGCCACGCATCGCCGTCGTGTATGCTCTTCAATTCGTCAATGATCGCTTCAAGCTCTGACATTTACTCACCCTCCATTCGACTTGCTGAAATCTCGTAGTGCTCGACCCCCGGCTCCAATTCGAGCAGGTATTTTTCATCTTCGGGATAATATCGGGCGCGTTCGTGATCCTCGCCCGCAAACCGCTTGATCGCTTCCATCGAATCCCAAAGCGACAGCGTAAGGAAGTGCGCTCGCTCGCCTTCAATCCTTCGCAGCACGAACATGCCGCGATTTCCGGGCGTTGCGCGCGAATCGGGAACGCCCGTCCGGTTCAGATAGTCTACGTACTCGTCAGCTTTCTCTTTACCTGTGACGCCGTGCCATAACCTTGCGATCATAATCGCTCCTTTCATCTTCGCAGACCGAATTTGACCAAAAGCGAGTAACCGGTTACACTGCTTTTGCGGGTTACAGAATAAAATAAATGACGTAACCTGTCAAGCTGGTTTTAGTGGTTACTTCTAAGAAACTGTCATGAAGCTGAATGAAAGGCCCATTGCGATGGCGAAGATGATTGGGGGGCGACTGTGTCTGGATTTTGCAAACACGGTCGGGGGCCGCCGACTCGCTTCTGAAAAAAAGGGTGCAAACGATCATGCTGTGCTTGAAGACCGACTCACAGATTACCTCGACCTGCTGGCATGGAGTCTGCGCGCGGGGCTGTTGACGGATGCAGACGCAAACAGGCTGGTGCGTGAAGCGAAGAGGCGCGAAGAGGCTGCGGCAGCGGTGTGGAAGCGGGCGGTTGAGTTGCGCGAAGCGATCTATCGCATCTCTGCGGCGATAGCGAGCGGGAAGCAGCCGCGCGCCGCCGATCTCGAATTGTTGAATCGGGAGCTAGCGGTCGCGCACGGCCGTGTGAGATTGGCCTTTGGCGAAGAAGGTGAATTCGTGTGGGAATGGATCGATACGAAAGAGGCGCTCGATCAGATGCTCTGGCGGATTGCCGATTCAGCCGCAGAGATGCTGACCGAAGGCGACCTGACGCGCCTCTGCCAATGCGGCGGCGAGGATTGCGGCTGGCTCTTCGAGGACACGAGCCGCAACCGCAGCCGTCAATGGTGCGTCATGCAGGATTGCGGCAATGTGGCGAAGGTGCGCCGCTTTCGTTCGCGGCTGCGCAAAACGAAATAATCGGTGACGATACGCGAAGAGCAATGATATTATTCTCTGCGGCTGATAGGGCTCGCCGATTTCTTCGACTCGCGAGGCGAGGCCGACTGTCAGGCGCAAGATTTGCCGTCGTTAGCGTTCAGCAATAGACTGCCCCTGCTTTGTAAGGTTGAAACCGAGGTTGATCATCATGCACGTTTATGCGCTCGTTGTCTGGTTTCTGTTCTCTTCACCGCTACAAAATTCACCGAATGACCATTCACAAAAGGCCGAAACCGAACCGCCCAGATACCGTATGGAGTTGGTCTATATATTCGATGACGATAAGATCGAACACATATTCGTAATCGGCAACTCCGGCTTCAAGACTGTGGCCAAACTCAAGGAGTTCATCGGGCGCTTGCCTTCAGGGACGACACTTGAGTGGGCACCGGGGTGTGAACGGCTTGGCGATGAGCCTCTGCTGTCATCGGAAGAAGATATGGAAGCATTCAAGAGCTATTGCGAAGAGAAGGGCATAAAGTTCGTGCTGATCCCATCGGGCTGAACCTTGTGTTCAATGCCTCACAGAAAGCCAGAATATATTCTGCATCAGCCTGGTTTTGCTTTCACTCGTGAGCCTGTTTACTTTCTTCTCGTCAACCCTTCCAGCCCGGCCTTCGCTCTGTCGATCAGATCGTTGTTGCCCTCGTAGCTCAACTCCGCGCCGCCGCCTTCGGGCGGATATATGTGATTTCGATAGACGGGGTAGGCTTCCGTGCGAAGGTGAGCGAGCATGTGATGGCCTCTGCGTGTTGCGCGTTCGTGTCGGAGCGCAGATATGTCTACGGGCGCGACTACTATGCGCTCGCCCGGTCCCGGCGAGGCTACGGCGAGCAGCCTGCCGTCATAATCCACGACCTGGCTCCCGCCCGGCCATGAATAGGGCGGATAGAATTTCAAGCTCGCTCCCTGATTCGCCGCCACGACGTAAGCGATGTTCTCAAGAGCACGGCAGCGATTTACGACCGTCCACCAGTCCATCGGCTCGGTCGCGCCCCACGGGTCCATGTAAGCCGACACGCGCACAAGTATCTCCGCGCCGTTCGCCGTCAGTTGGCGCATCGCTTCGGGGAACAACCAGTCATAGCATATCGCGCAACCTATGCGGCCGATGGGCGTATCAGCTACGGGAAAGAACGGCTCGTCATAGCCTTCGAGGTCGTGCGGACTCGAATGCACTTCGAAAGGTATCCACGTGTTCACCTTGCGATACTTGTATAAAATACCCTCCGGCCCTATCAGGCACGTGGTGTTAAAAACCCGGCCCGGCCATCGGCTATCGATTTCGAGCATCGAGCCTGACTGAATGTATACGTCGTGCTCTCGCGCTTTCTGTTCCAGCCGCTCGGTGTGCTCGTTCGGAATCGGGATGGCGAGTTTATCCATCAACTCTTTCACGGTCGGAAAGACCGGCGCTGCGTGCGCGAATTCGGGAAAGACCACGAGCCGCACGGGAAGGAAAGGGGCGCTGCCCGCTACAGCAGAATCGATCATGTCAAGCATGCGATCCGTATTTGCGCGCATCCCTCGGCGCTCGATGGGATTCGGGAAATCGGTCTGACAGGCGGCCACTGAATATCTTATGTGTTCCATAAAACCGTCATGCCTTTCTCGCAAGTAAATGCTTAGAATAGGAATGAAATTTCACCACGGAGACACAGAGACACGGAGAAAAACTCTCTGTGCCTCCGTGTCTCCGTGGTGAGTCTTTTCCTTGTCTGAACAGATACTCTCGTAACGATCAAAAATCATCTCGACGTGCCACGACCGGCGGGCGCTTGACCTGCGGCTCTGGCTTCAACTATATCGACCTCGACCGGCAGCACGGGCCTTGTGACCACTCGCGTGTTGTATCGCTCCATATAATCGCGGCGAGCGCGAGTTATCGGATAGGCTTCGGGCAATTGATATGGATAGCTCTTCATCCCGTGAAATGGCAGCGGAAGAACCGCGTCAGGGGTCGCCGAGTTTATGTCCATCTCCTTGCTGTAGCCGTCGGAATAGAGCAGGAAGGTCCGCTTCCACCCTCGCGGCAGGGGCGGCAGCCTCCTCGCGTCGAATGAAATCGCTATCTCATCTCCCGGACGCGAGATTACGAACATATCATCCGTCTTGAGCAATAACTCTCTCACATCGCCCTCGCGCGTATAGCGGCCCGGCATGACTTTCCAGGGCGAGACGGAAGAGACGCGCGAGTAATCATAACCGAAAGGCTCGCGGCCGTCGGGCGTCGTTTCGGCTGAAAACCCTCGCCATCGAAGCTCCGCCGCTCGCAATTCGAGGCGAGTCATTCGCGCCGGTGCGCTCTCATCCGAGGTGGCGACGAGCGCCTGATCCCAATAGATGCGCATGTTGGTCACAAGGCGCACTTCCCTGCTCGCCGATAAAAATTTCCCTGTCAAATCGACAGGTATGGTCTGCGGGCGGCCTACGGGTATGCCTATATTTTCGATGACGGTCTTCCACCCCCCGCTTTCGTCTTTCACCTGCAAAGCGGGCGGCTTCATCCGTAAGCCCGCTTGATGCGCGGCCAGGTTGTCGCTCGAAAAGGCGTAATCGGTCCAGCCCGTCAGCAACAGTAGCGTGCGATTGCTTTCATGCGGGCCGAGGTCGAGCGTGAGCGTGTGCTCTTCTGCATAACCTCGAATCCTGTGCAGTTGAAAATCATCCGGGAACTTGCGGTCTATGTGTTTGAGTCGATCCTGAACGTCGTGGCCGTGATCGTCTGTGGCGCTTGCGGGCGGGCGGGCATCGCGCGCGACGTAGAGCTTGAAGGGCGGCAGCGGCGCAGGGATCATGCCTTCATTGGGAAATACTTCGGTGTCTTCGGGGTGCGCTACGGCTATCAATTGCAGGCGGTCCACGAAGAGCGCCTCTTCGAGTTCGTTGGTCACGCGAAGCTCATAACGGCCGTCGCGCTCCCTCAGTTGATCGCCGCGAATGCGAACGTACTCATCGGGGTCGGGGTGATTATAAACGCCAGGCGCTAAGAGATAGCCCATCTCTCCGCCGCCCATGAAGTCCGTGATGAATTCGAATCGCTCGCCGTTCCAGGCATAAAGATAAGGACACGACGACGGCTTGCGATCAAGCTCGGTGATAGTGAGCTTCGCTGCGAACGGCTCGCCTGCTTTCGCGGCCTTTGCGACTTCGATTTCGGCCTGCACTATGCCTGCGGGCCATAGCACGCGCACGGCATCTACGGATGCGCGAGAGCCAAGGCCGAATATGAGGTCGGCGGGCGCGGGCGCGGGACTTGCCGAGTATGTCTCAAGCTTCTGGCGCAGGCTTCCAGCCCGCACCTCGACTTTGGTTGCGACGCTGCTGCGATTGCTCACTTTGGCCGCGAGTTGCACACGCAGAGAACTGTTGCGCGTGCCGCCCTCGTTTCGCGCGGCCTTCAATTCGCCCGAAGCGAGTCGCGCTATAAGATCGGCATCGCCATCGCCGTCTATGTCGCCCGAAACGAACGAGCGGGCCGGGAGTTGAGCGGTCGAGGTCTCACGAGGCGCTGCGTTTTCGGTCACATCCGACCAGCGATTGCCAAGATTTCTGAGCACGCGAAATCCATTGCTCGATAATGTCACGAGGTCGAGCAATCCGTCGTTATCATAGTCTATAAATTGCGCCGCGTTTGCGCGCTCCGTCCCGGCGGGCGCATCGTTTGTGACGAATCGGCCTTTACCGTCGCTCATCGCAAAGATGCCTGCCTCGCCTGCCTTTCCCAAGAAAAAATCGGTGAACCCATCTTTGTTCACATCGCCTGCGGCAAGGGATACGAAGTTCCCTTTCACGCCCATTCCCATCTCGCTGGCAACGTCTTGAAACGTCCCGTCTCTGAGATTGCGAAACAGCGTGGGCGCGGCCCCGTAATTGAGAATCATAAGGTCTATGTCGCGGCGGTTGTCGTAATCTGTAGGCACGATTGCGAGGGCGCGGCCTGAGCCGCCCGCGAGTTTCGCTTCCGCCGTGATGTCACTGAATTTGCCGTTGCCGTTGTTCCTGAGCAGCAGGTTCGGCGCTGCGGGGAAATCATCTGGAAAGACGATCTGCGCGGCATCCGCTGAAGCGGTCGTTTTAGACAGGTCGGCGAAACCGGTTATAAAGATGTCGAGGTCGCCGTCGTGGTCTATGTCGACGAAGGCCGCAGACAACGCAAGATGAGTATAAGCCGGAATCGAAGCCGTCGTCGTGACATCGGAGAATTTTCCATTGCCATCGTTGTGATAGAGCGCGAGCGCGCCGTAGCCGAACACGAAGAGGTCCGCGCGGCCGTCGTTGTCGAAATCCCCGGCCACCGCTCCCGTCGCTACGAGGTTGCGCGGCGCGCTCGCAAGGCCCGACGCTTCGGTTACGTCCGTGAATTTGCCGCCGTCGTTGCGATAGAGTTTCCGGCTCGCAGGTCCGGCTTCGAATAGATCGAGGTCGCCGTCTCCATCGTAATCGAAAAGCGCAAGCCCCCCGCCGAACGAAGAGACGAGTTCGCGTTTTGCGGCTTCGGTCAAATCCGCAGGGTTGAAACTCCTGCCGAAAGCTGAGGCTGCGCCCTGCTGCTGTTGCACGGATGATTGCGGCAATATGCCCGATGTCGCATCGACGTATTTGACTTCGGGGGTGGAGGTATTTACAAGTTCGGCTTCCGCGCCTGTCGAAGCTATAGCTTCCGCGTAACGGCCCTGCTCAAGGTAATTCTGGCCTATGACCACGCCGTAGTTGCTGTCGCGCAATGCATTGAACTTTTCGATGAACTGCTGCCCTTCCTCGCGCTGGCCCGAACGCAGAAGGGCTATTGCGAGGTTATAGGTAGCGGTCACGTTATAAGGTTCGCTCTCTACGGCGACGCGAACCAACGGGAGGGCATCTGCGTATTTGCGCTGTTGCATGAGAAGTTGAGCGACATTGACGTTCGCCCCGACATCGCGCGGGTCGATCTGCAAAACGCGCTGAAATGATTTGATTGCATCCTCGGGGCGGTTCTGGGATTTCGCTATGATGCCGAGCATGTAATGCGGCTGCGGCGAATCGGGCAGAAGTTCGGCGGCCTTTTTGATTTCCACGAGCGAGGCATTCACGTCGGGCAGGTTATAGAGGGCGATGCCGAGGTTTAGGCGCGCTATGCTCGATTGCGGGTCGAGCGCGAGAGCGCGCTTGAAGTTATCGGCAGCGTCTTTGTAATTGAACTGGTCCATGTAGGCGACGCCTATGTTGTTTGCGCGATAGGCGTCCTCGCGCGCGGACGGGCGGGCGGGTTTGGCTCCCTCCTGCGGCAAGACGCGAAGGGTCGCTGCTAAAGCGAGGCATACCAACGCTGTCAAAAAGGCTGAAACGCGAAGATAAAGTTTTTTGCGGGCGACTGGTGTGTTGAACATTTTCCTTATTGAGAAAAGTTGAAAGATTTTTCGCTGTGGCTCAATGAAGCCTTGATCAGTATACAGTCTGTCGAAAAGTCGTAACAAGTAGAAGGCGCTCGATAGAGGCTCTATCTCTTTCGGCGTGCATGGCGCTTATGAAAGTAATCTCGTTGAATGGCAGCGATGATATGAAATCGCTTGACTTGCGCTCATGCCTGAGATAAATAGCTGATGCTCTCGTTTGAAATCAAGGAAGTCACAAAATTTTTGGATCATAGTGAAACCGAACTGGTAGCTCGCGGAGCCGCTTCCAGGCTATCGGCTCGAAGGGGCTTGGCTGTGAAACGGGAAATCAAGTATCCTTTTTGAACTCCATTTTTGAATTCGCGTCGGAAATTGGAATAAATGAAAAAAGAACTCGGCACATTCGTCTTGCTCGTCATCCTATGCATCGTCGTCGCAGTCCTCAATCCGCGATTTCTGGCGGGGGCCAATCTGCAAAACATGGCGCGGCTGATAGGCGCTTACGGCATCTTCAGCATAGGACTCGGCATGATAATCATCACGGGCGGCATAGACCTTTCCGTCGGATCGATCTTCGCGCTGCTGGGCGTCTTGCTCTCGATGATGCTGACCGAATGGGGATGGGCTGCGGCCCTCGCAGTGTTCGCGGTGATAGGGATAGCCATGGCGCTCGGCTCGTTGAACGGTCTACTGGTCACGCGGCTCGGATTGCAACCCTTCATAGTCACGCTCTGTGGCCTGTTGTTCTACAGGGGCCTTGCGCGTTTCATCGCCAAAGACGAAACGAAGGGATTCGGGAGCGCCACAGGATTCGAGGGTCTCCGCGACCTTGCGACAGGAAGCCTGTTCGGGATACCGACGCCGTTCGTGCTGCTCGTGATAATAAGCCTTGTGATGTGGGTCGTGCTGCACCGTTCGGTGTATGGTCGCTATCTTTTCGCCGTCGGGCGCAATGAAGAAGCCGCGCGATATTCGGGCATCAATTCGCGGCAAATCATCACCGGCGCTTACGTTATAGGGGGGATGACGGCCGGGATTGCGGCCATCATCTTCGCATTCTATACGAACTCGATCTCGCCTTCATCGCACGGCAATTTCTTCGAGTTGTACGGCATCGCGGCGGCGGTCTTAGGCGGTTGCAGCCTGCGCGGCGGCGAAGGCTCTATAATAGGGATTCTGATAGGCACGGCCTTGCTTCAGGTGTTACAGAACCTTGTCAACCTTCTGGGCGTTCCGTCTTCGCTCAACTTCGCGGTGATGGGGGCGGTGATACTTCTGGGCGTCACGGGCGATCAAATCCTCCAGCGGCGCACGGCGAAATCCAAGCTCGCAGTCCGTGCATCATGAACTCAAAGGTGACGAGTGACAACTACAGTGGTAACTGTTCGGAAAGGGATGGGATTTTTCACCACAGAGACACGGAGGCACCGCAGAAAATGAGACGATTCTGCGGTGTTCTCTGTGTCTCCGTGGTGAGTTTTTTTTGCTTGTCTGAACACTTACCTACAGTGACGAATGACAAGGTGTTTGCAGGTCATCACTCGTCACTTGTGAGATTACGGAACTACATTTATGACAACTCCTATTCTTGAAATGCAGGGCATCGGCAAGAGATTCCCCGGAGTCGTGGCCCTCGATGAAGTGGACCTGGAGGTCTGTCCGGGCGAGATACTAGGACTGGCCGGCGAGAACGGCGCGGGCAAATCGACGCTCATGAAGATTCTCGGCGGCATATATCAACCCGATGCCGGGCGTCTACGCATCGACGGACGCCGAACCGTAATACGTTCGGTCTCGGACGCCATAAGCCGCGGCATAGGTTTCATTCATCAGGAATTGAACGTCCTCGACAACCTGGACGTTGCCGAGAATATTTTCCTCGGACGCGAGCCGACCTGGGGAGGACCGCTGAGGCTTGTAGACCGCCGGAAATTGCACGCCGAGGCAGATGTCTATCTCAAACGTTTGGGGCTTGAAATCTCAAGCTGGACGCCGCTCAAAAATCTCTCCATAGCCCAGCAACAGATGGTCGAGATCGCAAAGGCGCTTTCGCTCAACGCGCGCATACTGATTATGGACGAGCCGACATCGAGCCTCACCCTGACCGAGACCGCGCGTTTGCTTGAGGTCGCAAAGGAGTTGAAAGCGCAGGGCGTCAGCATAATTTATATATCGCATCGCCTGGGCGAAATCACAGACCTCGCCGACCGGGCGGTCGTCCTGCGCGACGGTCGCAATGCAGGCGTGCTCGCTCGCGAAGAGATCAACCATGACGCGATAGTCCGCCTCATGGTTGGCAGAGACCTCGACCGTTTTTACGCCCACGCGGCGACGGCCGGAAAGCCGCAATACTTCGAGGTCAGAGACCTGCGGACCATAAGGTATCCCAGCCATAGGGTCTCTTTCGATGTGGCTCAAGGAGAGATACTCGGTTTCGCGGGGCTTGTGGGAGCGGGAAGGTCCGAAGCGGCGCAGGCCATCTTCGGAGTGGAAGCGGCGATTGGAGGAACGGTCCTGCTCGACGGCAAACAGATCAAAATACTTTCAGCAAAAGACGCCATCGCGCACAATATATATCTCGTATCTGAGGACAGGCGACGGACGGGGCTGATCGTCGATATGGCCATTCGGGAAAACATCACTCTGCCTGCGCTGTGGGGCTACGCTCAGGCGGGATTGATAGATCGTTTGGCTGAACGAAAAGTCAGCACAGAGATGTGCGGCAAATTGAACATCAAAGCGCCCTCGATAGAGACCAAGGCGGCCAACCTCAGCGGCGGCAATCAACAAAAAGTCGTGCTTGCGAAATGGCTCTCGCTCAATCCGAAAGTGCTTATATTCGACGAGCCGACGCGCGGCATAGATGTCGGAGCGAAGGCCGAAATCTATCAGCTCATGCGCACCCTCGCCGAAAGCGGAGTCGCAATAATAATGATCAGCAGCGACATGGAAGAGATACTCGGAGAGAGCGACCGCGTGGCGGTGATGCACGAAGGGGTCATCACCGGCATACTTAAGCGCGATGAGTGCAGCGAAGAAGCCATCATGCGGCTCGCGGTCGGCCACAGGTAGGCAGAGGACCAGGGGGGCGATTCGGAAAGGATGAAGGCGGAAGGATGAAGGATGAAAACTGGAGCGAAGCCATCGATTCATCCTTCATCCCTCATCCATCATCCTTCAAAACGCCCCTGCGTCCCTGCTCCT